>DASVNC010000305.1:0-8662 GCA_036384055.1 Parvibaculum sp. | reverse complement strand
AGAATTTCGCGCCGGGCATTTTGTCCGCATCGACGAGAATGCGTCCGCCCTTCTCGCCGATCACGCCGCAATAGGTCCATATCTCGTCCCAGAAGGCTTCACGGTGCTCCACCGACCAGCGGTGCAGCGCCTCATAGCCGGTGAGCCGCGCCCCGTGGCGCGCTTCAAGATGCGCCATGAAAGCCGACATATTCGTCTGCGCCATGAAATCCGGCGCCGGACGCCAGAGGGGACGCTCATCGGAGGAAACAGGCACGGCGGGGGAAAAAGGCACGGCGGGGAACCTCGATCTACTGCGGTCTCGTCAAGGGGGTTTGACGCAGCGGCGGGCTCGCGCGCCGCCGCCTCAGCATCTTTCCCATTTTAGCCGCGTCCGTCACCCAAAATTTCGCATCTGCAACATGAAGTTGCCACGCCCCCCGTTTTGGCGGAAAGATATGCGCCAAGACCGGAAAATCCGGCGAAACAGGGAGAGACGAATGAGCGATTACAAGCTTTTGATCGGCGGCAAGCTGGTCGCGGGCGACCAGACGATGGACGTCATCAACCCGGCGACAGAAGAAGTTCTGAGCAAATGTCCGCGTGCTTCCAAGGCGCAGCTCGACCAGGCGGTCGCCGCCGCCAAGGCCGCCTTCCCGGCATGGTCGAAGACGCCGATGGCCGAGCGCAAGAAGGCGCTCAACGCCATTGCCGACGTCATTGAAAAGAACGGCCAGGAGCTGGCGCGCCTGCTGACGCAGGAACAGGGCAAGCCGCTGGCGGATGCGACCGGCGAAGTCTTCGGCACCGCCGCCTTCTTCCGCTATTTCACCGCGCTCGATCTGCCGGTGAAGGTGCTGGACGACAGCGAGGGCCGCAAGGTCGAAATGCACAGGAAGCCCCTCGGCGTCATCGGCGCGATCGTGCCCTGGAACTTCCCGCTCATTCTGATGTCGTTCAAGGTGCCGCCCGCGCTTCTTGCCGGCAATACGATCGTGCTGAAGCCCGCGCCGACCACGCCCTTGACGACGCTCCGTCTTGGCGAGCTGATCAGGGACATTCTGCCTGCCGGCGTTCTCAACATCATCACCGACGCGAACGACCTCGGCGGCGCGCTGACCGCGCATCCCGACGTCCGCAAGATTTCCTTCACCGGCTCGACGGCGACGGGCTCGAAAGTCATGGCGGGCGCGGCGGCGACGCTGAAGCGCATCACGCTGGAGCTCGGCGGCAACGATGCCGGCATCGTGCTCGACGATGTGAACCCCAAGGAAATGGCGCCGAAGCTGTTCCAAAGCGCCTTCCAGAACAACGGTCAGGTCTGCATCGCCATGAAGCGGCTCTACGTCCACGAGTCGATCTATGACGAGATGTGCGACGAGCTGGCGGCTCTCGCCAATGCCGCCATCGTCGGCGACGGCCTGAAGCAGGGCACGCAGCTCGGGCCGCTGCAGAACAAGATGCAGTTCGAGAAGGTGAAGGAAATCATCGCCGACGCGAGGAAGACCGGCAAGGTGATCGCAGGCGGCGACGTGCCCGAACAGGCCGGCTATTTCATTCAGCCGACCATCGTCCGCGACATCACGGACGGCTCGCGCCTCGTCGATGAGGAGCAGTTTGGCCCGGTGCTGCCGGTCATCAAATACAAGGATCCGGAAGACGCGGTCGCCCGCGCCAATGCTTCGCCTTACGGGCTTGGCGGCTCGATCTGGTCGTCCAACCCCGATCGCGCCTACAAGCTGGCGACGCAGATGGAATCCGGCTCCGTCTGGGTCAACAAGCATGCCGAAATCGAACCGAACATTCCGTTCGGCGGGTCCAAGCAGTCCGGCCTCGGCTCGGAACTTGGCGAGGAAGGTCTTGCCGAATTCACCCAGCTCCAGATCATCAACGTCGCGCGTTGATCCCACGCCGAATAAGGAAGCCGTCAGCCTGAAAAGCTGACGGCTTTGCCTTTCCTGCCTGCCTGGCTTCTTGTGCCCGGCTGGCATCGTTCCTACCTGTTTCCCCAATGGCCGGGGGGTCCAGCGGCCTTTCATAGAGGGAGAACGACATGAAACTTTATTATTCGCCGGCTGCCTGCTCGCTTTCCCCGCACATCGTTGCGTCGGAAGCCGGCATTCCCATCGAGCTGGAAAAAGTGAACCTCGCCGAAAAGAAAACCGAGAGCGGCAAGGACTACAACTCCATCAACCCGAAGGGTTATGTGCCTGCGCTCGGTCTCGACGGCGGCGGCGTCCTCACCGAAGGCCCGGCCATCGTTCAGTATCTCGCCGACCAGAAGCCGGGCTCCGGCCTTGCGCCCGCGGCCGGCACCATCGAGCGCTACCAGCTTCAGGAGTGGCTCAACTTCATCGGCACCGAGCTTCACAAGAGCTTTGGACCGCTTTTCAACAAAGCCTCGTCGGACGACGCCAAGCAGGCCGCGAAGACCACCATCGGCAAGCGGCTGGCCTATCTCAACGACAAGCTGGCCTCCGCCAAATATCTGATGGGCGAGACCTTCACGGTCGCCGATGCCTATGCCTTTACGATCCTGAACTGGACCAATTTCACCGGGATCGATCTCAAGCCTTATCCCAATGTCGGCGCCTATATGGGCCGGGTCGCCTCGCGTCCGAAGGTGCAGGAAGCCCTGAGAGCCGAAGGCCTTTTGCAATAACCGTCAGGCTGGCCGGGCGGTCCGTGCCGCCCGGCTCCTCGCGCGTTTCTCTCAAAGATTTGATGTTTGCGGATCGCCAAATCGGCCTAGCCTAGAGCTGCTCGACGGGAGCCTTCCCGCCGGGTCTCTGCTCCGGGAGGCGTCACATGGCCGATCTCAGTATCTCGCATGGAACGGACGGGCCGCCGGCCGCGATCCATCCGCTTGTCGTGCGCATCACCCACTGGATCAACGCCCTCGCCATGATCCTGATGATCCTGAGCGGCTGGCGCATCTACAACGCCTCGCCCATTTTCGGCTTCAGCTTTCCGCCCGAACTGACGCTCGGCTCGTGGCTCGGCGGGGCGCTGGCCTGGCATTTCGCCGCCATGTGGATGCTGGCGCTGAACGGCCTCGTCTATGTCGTCTACGGTTTTGCGTCCGGGCACTTCAAACGGGATTTCCTGCCCATCCGGCCGTCGGACGTGCTGCGCGATATGCGCGCGGCGCTGAGCTTCACGCTCGCGCACAAGCTCGGCGACTATAATTCAGTGCAGAAACTGCTTTATGCGGGCGTCGTCTGCATCGCGGTTCTGGCCATTCTCAGCGGCCTCGCCATCTGGAAGCCGGTCCAGTTCCATCCGCTGACATGGCTGCTTGGCGGCTACGACTTTGCCCGGATCGTTCATTTCATGGCCATGACCGGCATTGTCGGTTTCGTCGTCGTCCATCTGGCGCTCGTCGCGCTGGTGCCCTCCACATTCCTGCCGATGATTACAGGCCGCGCGACAGGCGCACATGGCAAGGAGACGCAATCATGAAGCGGCTTCGTCTTCACGACATTCAGCCGGAGATCGAGAAGATCGAGCGGCGGCTTTTTCTCAAACAGTCGCTTTCGGTGGGCGCGCTGGCGATGCTGACCGGATGCAGCCTCGACAATCCGTCCGCGCCCGATTTCATCGACCGCGTACTGAAGGGCATGTCGCGCTGGAACGACGGCGTGCAGGCGGCGATCTTCAGCCCGACGCGGCTTGCGCCCGTTTATCCCGAAAGCGCGATGACCAATCCCTTTCCGTTCAACGCCTTTTATTCGGAGGCGAAGGCGCCCGCCGTCGACGGCGCGACCTACCACCTGCAGCTTGCCGGCATGATCGCCGACAAGAAGCCCTGGACGGTTGCGGACTTGCGCAAGCTGCCCCAGGAAAGCCAGGTGACGCGCCACATCTGCGTCGAGGGCTGGAGTGCCATCGGCAAATGGGGCGGCGTGCCTTTCCACACATTCCTTGAGCGGGTCGGCGCCGACAAGACGGCAAAATATGTCGGCTTCAAATGCGCCGACGGTTACTACACCAGCCTCGACATGCCCACGGCGCTGCATCCCCAGACCCTGCTCGCGCTCGACTATGGCGATGCCGAACTGCCGCGCAAATACGGCTATCCGATGAAAATTCGCGTGCCGACCAAGCTCGGCTTCAAGAACCCCAAGCACATCACCGAGATTTTCGTCACCAACGACTATCCCGGCGGCTATTGGGAAGATCAGGGCTACAACTGGTTCAGCGGCTCGTAGATCAGCACGCCGGAGCGAATATTCAACGCACCGTGAAGGCGACCGGGCCGAGATGCGTCTCGCCGTCTTCCGTTTCGAGCAGCGCCTCGACCGTATAGGCGCCGCGTTGCACCTTCCACATCAGGCTGTCGCCCTTCTTCGCCGCCACGCGCTTGCCGTTGACGAGCCATGTCACATGATCGTCCGGCTCGACGCCCGCCAGCGCGAAGCGGTACATCTGCCGGTCCGCCGGCAGTCGCGGATCATAGGCCAGCCGCAGGTCCGGCGTCGGGCTGAGGATCGCCGGTCCCGGCACATCGACCGCCTCCGGTTTCGCGAGCGAGGCGTTGGAGCGGTAGTCGTAGATTTGCGCACAGGCGCCGCTGGTGAAGTCGCAATTGTCGCGGAACGCCAGATCGCTGCTCATCGGCAAGCGGCGGGTATTGCGGTCGCGGTCGAGATAGGCAAACAGCCCGCGCAGCACGAGGCCGGGGCCGGTCGAGCCGGTCAGGCCGTCTGTCGGCGACTGATCGAGATTGCCCATCCAGATGCCGACGACATAGCGGCTGTCGAAGCCGACCGCCCAGGCATCGCGGTAATCGGTCGAGGTGCCGGTTTTCACCGCCGTCTGCACCGGCAGGTTCAGGGTCGAGTAGCGACCGAACTCCATCGAGCGGGCCCAGGGATCGGACAGAATGTTTCCGATCAGCATTGTCGCGTCGCGGCTCAGCACCTGTGCGCCGTCGGGTCCACGCTTGTCGTGCGCCGCGACCGCGCGCAGCGGCGTGAAGCGGCCGCCCTCGGCGAGCCCTGCATAGCCGCGCACCAGTTCCAGCAGCGACACCTCGCCATTGCCGAGCGCCAGCCCGTCGCCGTAAAAACCCGCCGGACGCTTCAGGCTGTCGAAGCCAAGCCGGTGCAGCACCGACAGATAGCGGTCGGGACCGACAAATTCCACCGCATGGATCGCCGGAATGTTGAGCGAGTTGCCGAGCGCCTGCCTGACCGTCACCTCGCCGTAAAACTGATGGCTGTAATTGTTGAAGCGATGAAGGCCCGTGCCCACCGCCTCCGAAAGCGGCGCGTCCTGGACTAGCACACCCGGCGACCAGCCGGCATCGAAGGCCGCCGCGTAGAGGAAAGGTTTCAGCGCCGAGCCCGGCTGGCGCGGCACCAGCACCGCATCGAGGTAGCGCCCCGGCCGGTCGGCATCCACATCCGCGCCCGCGACGACCCAGGCGAGGATTTCGCCGGTGCGATGGTCCGCGATCAGGATGGCGCCATTGTTGACCCGCCGTCCGGCGAGCGAAGCCAGCCGCTGGTCGAGCAAGCCTTGCGCGAAGTCCATCAGGCCGCTGTCGAGCGTCGTCACGACGCGCGGCGCACGGCCGTCGACCGGCGTCTGCGCCAACTGGCGCTCGACATAGGAGCGGAAATGGCCGATGGCCGAACGGCGCGGCGGCGGCTGGAGATCGAGCGGTGTTTCCACCAGCCGCGCTACATCCTCGCCCGACATGAAGCCGTCGCGGTGCATGTCCATTGCGAGGCGAATGCTGCGCCGGTCGAGAATTTTCCCGCCGCCCCGATAAGGATCGAGGCCGGAGGGCGCGCGCGGCAGCACCGCCAGCGTCAGCATCTCGCGGGCATCGAGCGTGTCGAGATCGCGGTTGAAATAATAGCGGGCCGCTTCGACGACGCCCCGCCGGTTGGCGGCATAAGGAACCTGGTTCAGGTAGAATTCCAGAATGTCCGCCTTGGTCGCCCGCATCTCGAGGCGCCGGGCGTCGAAGCCTTCCAGCCATTTCGACCAGAGCGTGCGCGGGCGCGGCACCAGCATACGCACCGTCTGCTCGGTGATGGTGCTGGCCCCGCGCACATTGCGCCCGGCGCGCAGGCCCTGCCAGACCGCATGGATGCGCGCCATCCAATCGACGCCGCGATGCGTGTAGAAGCGTCGGTCTTCGGCGGTCAGCACCGCCTGCTGCAGCGGCAGCGGCACGCGGTAGAGCGGGATCTGGTCCTGCACATTCCACTCACCGATGTCCTCGGCCAGCACATGGCCCTGACGGTCGAGCAGGA
Organism: Parvibaculum sp.; assembly: GCA_036384055.1. Lineage (GTDB taxonomy): Bacteria > Pseudomonadota > Alphaproteobacteria > Parvibaculales > Parvibaculaceae > Parvibaculum. The sequence goes on along the minus strand of DASVNC010000305.1, from coordinate 2,414 downwards.
TGCGCGAGGCCGCGCGAGGTTTCAGCACCAGCGCCTCGTCGGGCGCCAGCCCCGCCCAGGTCGCAAAGCCGAGCGCCATCGCCGCCGCGAGGGAAGCGAGCGCCACCCATCGCGTCCAATGCCATTCTTTCAGCTTCGGCCGCGACCACTCCATATGCGCGTAAGACCAGCGCAGCCAGTTCATCTCAGTTCTTGTCCTCGACGACGAGACGCCCTGGAACGCCGAGACCGAAGACGTCCGGGTCGTACATTTCCTCGGCCTTGACGGCGCGGCGCTGGAAGTCGCCGGCCGCAATCGCCTGCGTCATATAGGCGAGGTGATAATTGCCGGCGTCCAGATAGTCCGAATAGAAGCGCACGCTGTCGTCGCGCAATTCCTGATGATAGAAGCCCCAGAAGCTGCCGTCATAGTCGATCCAGCTGGCGAAGTGGTGCCACCAGCTCTCGGCGGGCCATTGCACATCCGCCTTGGCGGCATCGACCGCCGAGGCCGTGGCGAGGTCGCGGTTGACGGGTTCGAGCCCGCCCGGCACCGGATCGTCCACGACGACGAAGTTGCGCGCCGCAGGCAGCGAGACAAAGAGATCGACGCGGACAAGTTCGCCGCGTTTGATCGTCGCCGGTTCGCCGAGCAGCAGCCACTTGCCGTCGCGCTCGACCGAATATTCGCGGCGGATTTCGATGCCGCTGTTTGTCGCCGTCGCGGCGGCGTCCGTCGGCGCATAGGCAAGCCGCGTCGCATAATAGAGACGACCCTGCCCTTCGCGCTTCACCGTCAGCTTCGCCTCGCGGCCCGGATCGGTGGCGACAATCTCGTGTTCGAGCGTCACCGGCGCGGCATCGACGCCCTTCAGCGCGGCCGTGCCGAGCGGTTCATTATCCAGCGCCGCCGTCAGGTGGAGATCGGGCGCGACGCTTTCATAGGCGGCGGCATAGTCGGCCAGCGCCGTGGTGCAGAACATGTTCTCCTGCGTGTTGCCCCAGAAGCCCGTGACGCGCTGGTCTTGCGAAATGGCGCGGACGAGCTTGAAGGCCGTATCGGCCACATATTGCTTCTGGTCCGCCTCGCGGCCAAAGGCGACGAAGCTCGACAGAATGGCGCAGTTGTCGCGCAACGGCGTCGCCAGAATGCGGGCGTAGCCTTCGTTCTCTTCCTCGCTGAACAGCATCTTGCCCGATGTCTGGTTGTAATGAGCGAGGATCATGTCGACAAGTTCGCGCGAAAGTTTGCGACCCGGCGCGTCCTTCAAGGTCAGCGAGGCTTGCAGCAGCATCGCGTCGCCGAAAAGGCCCATCGTCTTGAACTGCGGACGCAGCCTTTCGATGTCGCGCAGCGTCACATGACCCTTGCGCGACAAAGCCGCCAGCGCGACGGCGCGCACCGAGGCGGTCATGTCGGCCGAATAATAATCGGGCGCGGCGTCCTTGCGCAGGAAGTCCTGCAGATAGGCGTCGAGCTTGTCCTCGACCGGCGCCGGCACATCGGCGCCGCGCGCATGCAGCCAGCCGAAGGAGAGCGCCGTGTACGCCGAAAGATATGGATCGACGCGCTCGTTCGACGCCACCCAATAGGCCATGCCGCCGTTCGGCGCCTGGAAGTCGGCGGCGCTGGCCAGCGTGTCCTTCAGCGTGTCGGGGGCCTTGTCCCATGTCAGGCTCGCGGGCAGATATTTCTTCAGCGCCGCGAAGTTCGCCGCCATCACGCCCTTGGTGATGCGCTGCTCCCAGCAGAGGAAGGGGTAGTCGGCGATGTAGCGGAACGCGCCCGCGACATCGGTCACCACGGTCGAACTCAGGACGACGGAAAGGCTTCCGGCGTCGGGCCTGATGTCCTTCGGAATGGCGACCGGCGTTTGCACGTCGCCATTGTCGGTCGTGCCATAAAAAGCAGCGGTCTGGAGATCGACACGCTTCTCCACGATCAGCTTGTAGAGATAGCCGTCCTTGTCGGTCGCGTCGCCCGCCGTCGCCTTGAACGCGATCGCGCCTTCGGGCGTTTCGCGGTTGACGGCGACGCGACCCGCCGTCAGCGGCAGGAAAACCGTTGTCCGCTGATAGGGGTCGAGGTCGATCTCCTTGCGCAGCGTTCCGGGCGTTGCGGCATCGACGTCGCCTTCCGCCGAAATGTCGACCGCGATGTGGCGCTTTTTGTCGGTGCGGTTCATCACGCTGAAGCCTGCGGTGAACTTGTCGCCCTCCATCACCTGGTTCGGCATGACGGGGCGGATTTCGGTCGGACGGTTGACCTTGAAGTCGCCTTCGCCGAGCCCGGCCTTGTCCGTCGGCGTCGCGCCGAGAACGAGCACGTGCCAGCCGGTCAGATTGTCCGGCGCCTTGAACTCGAAATGCGCGTCGCCTTGAGCGTCGGCGATCAGCGAAGGATTCCAGTAGGCGATATATTTCGAGTCGTCGCG
>DASVNC010000304.1:0-4579 GCA_036384055.1 Parvibaculum sp. | reverse complement strand
TGCAATCCGGCCACTTTCGCCCGCGATGCCCGCACGCTGATCGACGGCGGTTATGCGCTGACGCGCGTGATGCCGGTGGACCAATTCCTTTGGTCGCCCCATATTGAGCTGGTGGGTTTCTTCCGGAAGGCATGAAGCATGGCGGGCCCGCTCGCAAAACTCGGTTACAGCGTCGGTCAGGGCGCGCGTGTCGCCTGGTATATCGGTCATTATCTGGCCGTAAACCGGATGCGCGGGCCGCTGGTGCCGCCCGGCGAGGCGCCGGTCAAACTCACCGGTAAGACGCCCGGCTGGCAAGGCCTTGTCGCCGCCATGCGTGCGCTTTTCGAGCAGGACTGGAAGAACATCGAGGCGGGGCTCTATCGCGCACCGGCAGGTCTTCTCGCGCCCGCCGACGCGGTTGCCGCCAGCGTCCGCTTCTTCCGCGATGCCCGCAAGGTCGATGAACGTCGTCTCTCGCGCCGCCACTCGGAAGTGATGACCGAGGATTTGCGAAAACGCTATCCCCGCTATTACCTGCAGAATTTCCACTACCAGACCGGCGGCTGGCTATCCCCGGATTCGGCGAAGCTCTACGACACCCAGGTCGAGGTGCTGTTCACCGGCACGGCGGGCGCGATGCGGCGTCAGGCGCTCGTGCCGCTCGCCGAGGCATTCAAGGGGCGCGACCAGCGAAAATTAAATATCCTCGATTTGGCCTGCGGCACCGGCGGCTTCATCGGCGATGTGATGGCGAACTGGCCGCGCCTCAACGTGGCCGGTCTCGATCTCTCTCCGGCCTATCTCGCAGAGGCTCAATCTCGGCTCGGAAAAGCTCGCTCTCTCACACTTATTGAGGCCAATGCGGAGGCCATTCCGCTTCCCGACGCCTCGCAGGATGCCGTCACCTGCATCTACCTGTTCCACGAATTGCCGCCCAAAATCCGCAAGGCCGTCGCCGCTGAAATCGCCCGCGTGCTGAAGCCGGGCGGCGTCGCCGTCATCGTCGATGCGCTGCAAACCGGCGACCGTGATGATTTCGACGGGTTGCTGGAGTTCTTCCCCATCGGCTTCCACGAACCCTATTTCGGTTCTTATCTCGCCGAAGACTTTCCGGCGCTTTTCGCGCGAGCGGGCCTTGCCGTTGAAGAGACGACGCCGGCGTTCTTGTCGAAAGTGATGACGTTCCGGAAAAGCTAGCCGTTCTGCCCGCGATGGCGAAGCAGATGATCGGCGAGAACGCAGGCGACCATCGCCTCGCCGACGGGAACGGCGCGGATGCCGACGCAAGGGTCGTGGCGGCCCTTGGTCGTGATCTCGGTTTCCTCGTCGTCCACCGTGATCGTCTTCCGTGAGCTGAGGATCGACGATGTCGGCTTCACCGCAAAGCGCGCAACAATGTCCTGCCCCGACGAGATGCCGCCGAGAACGCCGCCCGCATGGTTCGACGTGAACATGGGTCCGCTGTTGCCGATGCGGATTTCATCGGCATTTTCCTCGCCCGAAAGCGCCGCCGCGCCGAAACCGTCGCCGATCTCGACGCCCTTGACCGCGTTGATGCTCATCAGCGCCGCTGCAAGATCGGCATCGAGCTTGCCGTAAATGGGCGCGCCGAGGCCGGCGGGGACGCCCGAGGCGACGATCTCGATCACCGCGCCGCAGGACGAGCCCGCCTTGCGCACGCCGTCAAGATAATCTTCCCACATGGCGGCCGCCTTCGCGTCCGGGCACCAGAAGGGATTGTTCGCCGTCTCGTCCCAGCTCCAGTTGGCGCGGTCGATCTTGTGCGGGCCCATCTGCACGAGGGCGCCGCGGATCGTCATGCCGGAGACGATTTTCCGCGCGATGGCGCCGGCCGCAACGCGGGCCGCCGTTTCGCGCGCCGACGAGCGCCCGCCGCCGCGATAGTCGCGGATGCCGTATTTGGCCATGTAGCTGAAGTCGGCGTGTCCCGGACGGAACTTGTCCTTGATGTCGCCATAGTCCTTCGAGCGTTGATCGACATTCTCGATCATCAGCGAAATCGGCGTGCCGGTCGTCACTTCCTCGCCCGTCTCGCCGTCGATGAAGGTGCCCGAAAGAATCTTTACTTCATCGGGTTCGCGGCGCTGCGTCGTGAACCGCGACTGGCCGGGCTTGCGCTTGTCAAGCCAGACCTGAATGTCTTCCGCCTTGAGGGGCAGGCGCGGCGGCGTTCCGTCGATCACGCAGCCGAGCGCCGGCCCGTGGCTTTCGCCCCAGGTCGTCACGCGAAAAAGATGGCCGAACGTATTGTGCGACATGGCGCGGGAAGGCCTTGCGAGAAGTCGGTTGAGCGGGCGCTAGACGATGCTCATGTCCGGCGCGTCTTCGGCTTTCATGCCGACGACGTGATAGCCCGCATCGACGTGATGCACTTCGCCGGTGACGCCGGAGCCGAGGTCAGACAGCAGATAGAGCGCCGTGTTGCCGACTTCCTCGATCGTCACCGTGCGCTTCAAGGGCGCGTTAAGCTCGTTCCACTTCAGGATGTAGCGGAAGTCGCCGATGCCGGCTGCCGCCAGCGTCTTGATCGGGCCGGCCGAAACGGCGTTGACGCGGATGTTGTTGCGTCCGAGATCGACCGCGAGATAGCGCACGCTTGCCTCAAGCGCCGCCTTGGCGACACCCATGACGTTGTAATGCGGGATCACCTTCTCGGCGCCGTAATAGGTCAGCGTCACGATCGAGCCGCCGTCGGTCATCATCTTCTCGGCCCGCTGGCAGAGCGCGACGAAGGAATAACAGGAGATCGCCATGCTCGCGGTAAAGTTGTCGAGTGTCGTGTCGACATAGCGGCCGTCGAGTTCGTCCTTGTTGGCATAGGCGATGGCATGGACGAAGAAGTCCAGCTTGCCCCATTCGGCATTCAGCTTGGCAAAGAGCGCATCGACGCTCGCCGCGTCGGTGACGTCGCAAGGGAGAATGAGCTTCGAGCCGAGCGAGTCCGCCAGCGGGATGACGCGCTTTTGCAGCGCCTCGCCCTGATAGGTGAAGGCGATTTCCGCGCCTTGCTCCGCGCAGGCCTTGGCAATGCCCCAGGCGATTGAGCGGTTGTTGGCGACGCCCATGATCAGCCCGCGCTTGCCGGCCATCAGTCCGCCGGTGCGGGTGGCAATTGGGCCAGTCATGACTTCGCTCATCGTTGCCTCGTCTCTTTCGCCCGCGCATCCGGAATCGGGCGCATCCTACACAATAGCCGGTTTGGGTCCATCAAAAAGCCGCCCGCGCTTATACCGGCAAGCCAAGGTTTACGCTCGGTTTTTGGCAGATTGGCTCAGGTTTCGCGGCGCGGGTTGTGCATCCGCCCCTGTGTCCAGCCCGCCACAAAATCGCGCAAAGCCGCATCGGGCTCAGCCGGCAAAACGACTTCCAGCCGTACATACTGGTCGCCCGCTTCCGCTCCCCCCTCGGGCGAGATGCCCTTGCCCTTGAGACGGAGCAGCAAGCCGGTGCTGGCGCCGGCAGGAACCGAAACCGCGACAGGACCGCTGACGGTTTCAACCTCGATCCGCGCGCCCAGCACCGCTTCGGGAAGCGACACGGGTACCGTCAGATGAATGTCGAGCCCGTCGCGCCGAAACCGCTCATGTGCTTCGACGGCAACCACGATGAGCGCATCGCCCGCCGCGGCGCCGCCATGTCCTTCGCCGCCTTGTCCGCGCAGGCGTATCTGCTGGCCGTCCTCGATGCCGGCGGGAATACGCACGTCGAGCGTCTTGCCGCTTGCCAGCGTCACGCGCCGCTTCGTGCCTTGCGCCGCTTCGAGAAACGGCACGCTGAGCCTGTAGGTCTGGTCGTCGCCGCGCGCCCGGAAGACGCGTTTACCGGCGCTGCGGATGCCGCCGAAGATGTCGGAGAAAATATCGTCGTGGGCGCCGGCTCCCTGCGCACCGCGAGCGAAGGGGGCTTCCGTGAAAGCGTCGCCGCCGGCTGCGGCCGCGCGCGTGGAAGCGTCGAAGCGCGTGCGGGCGGCGTCGTCCTTCAGGAGATTGTAGGCGGCGGTGACTTCCTGAAAGCGCGCCTGCTCGCGCGGATCGGCGTGAGCTTTCCCTTGCGCATCGGGATGATGCTGCTTGGCGAGCCGCCGGTAAGCCGCCTTGATCTCGGCGGCGCCGGCCCCCGGCGCCAGGCCGAGAATGGTGTAGGGGTCGCGCAAGTCGAAGTCTCCGGCGGCGGCGAAAACGCGAGCTTAGCGGCCTGCCGGATACGATTTCGTTAACTCCGGATAAACCTCAATGGCCAAAAGCGAAGCTCACTGGAGCTCGCTGCCGCGCATTTCGAAGTCGGCGGCAGGCGGCGCGGGCGCAACCTTGGCCGCAGGCGCATCGGCGGGCGAGGGCGCCTTTGGTCCGGGCAGGGCGGGAACCAGAACAGCCAGCCGGTCGATGGCATGCTGGTTGCCGGACCGCGCGGCCAGCGCATACCAGCCAAGCGCGCGCGGCATGTCCTTGTCGACGCCGAGCCCGCCTTCATACATGACGGCAAGATTGTATTGGGCAATGGGGCTGCCTGCGAGCGCGGCCTCGTGAAACCAGAAGGCGGCCGCGTCGAGTTTCTTCGGCACGCCGTCGCCTTCGAG
>DASVNC010000303.1:0-8439 GCA_036384055.1 Parvibaculum sp. | reverse complement strand
ATCATCGGCGTCTTTTCCTTCGTCGTCATGCGCACGCTGTCGCGGGCAATGGAGGAGCACGACCTGTTTGTGCAATTCGCTTCCTGCGGCCTCGTCGCGCTATTCGGATTGCAGGCGCTCATCAACATGTCGGTGAATGTCGATCTCATCCCGGCCAAGGGCATGACGCTGCCGTTCATCTCTTATGGCGGTTCGTCGATGATCGCGCTCGGCCTGACGATGGGAATGCTGCTGGCGCTGACCCGCCGCCGTGCCGGCGCTCAGGTCACGCCGCCGAACGGCAAGAGGGGGCACGCATGACGCTGCATCCCCAAGGGCCTGTCGTGATCGCCGCGGGTGGAACCGGCGGGCATCTTTTTCCGGGTCAGGCGCTCGCGCAGGAATTGAGACGCCGCGGCCGCCAGATCGTGCTGCTGACCGACGAGCGCGTGCAGCATTTCGACAAACTTTTTCCCGGCGCCGACATATTTGCGGTCCCGTCCGCCACGCCGACCGATCGCGGCCTTGCCGGTCTCGTGCGGGCCGCGCCCGCGATCCTGTCCGGCGTCGCGCAGGCCTTCGGCATTCTTGGCCGCGTCGCGCCTTCCGTCGTCATCGGCTTCGGCGGCTATCCGACGCTGCCGCCTCTCGCCGCGGCGATCCTTCGTCGCATCCCGGCTTGCGTGCATGAGCAGAATGCGGTGCTTGGCCGCGTCAATCGGCTCGTCGCGCCTTATGTGCATGCGATTGCGTCGACCTTCGCGGGTCCGAAATTTCTGCGGCCGGGCGATGCGCCCAAGCTCGTCGTCACCGGCAACCCGGTGCGTGACGCCGTTGCGCAGTATGCCGGTGCGCCCTATGTGCCGGCGAATGGCGGGCGCATCAATCTCCTCGTTTTCGGCGGCAGCCAGGGCGCGCGCGTCATGAGCGACATCGTGCCGGGCGCGCTTGCGCGGCTCCCTGAGCCGGTGCGTATGCGGCTCGATGTCGTGCAGCAATGCCGCGCCGAGGATATCGACCGGGTGCGGGATATCTATGCGGAAGCCGGCATCCAGGCCGACCTCCAGACATTCTTCGACGACATGCCGTCGCGGATCGCGGCGGCGCATCTTGTCATCGGCCGCTCGGGCGCATCGACCGTCGCCGAACTTTGCGTCATCGGTCGCCCGGCGATCCTTGTGCCTTTGCCGCATTCGCTCGACAACGATCAGAAAGCCAATGCCGAAAAGCTTGAGGCGGCCGGGGCCGCTTTCATGATCGAACAAAAGAATTTCACCGAAGCGGCGCTGGCCGAACAGCTTGTCTCGCTTTTCGCCAATTCCGCCCGCCTCGCCGCCGCCGCGAAGGCGGCGCTTGCGCAAGGTCAGCCTCGCGCCGTGGTGCGCCTCGCCGATCTGGTCGAAGCCCTGGGGCGTGGCGATTTCGGGCCCGCGACGAACGTGAAGCAGATTTCCGACGATGGCGCGCCTGGTCCGCTCCTCTTCGACACAGGGAGCAACTGATGCGTCCGGCACCTCTCGACATCGGCACCATTCATTTCGTCGGCATCGGCGGCATCGGCATGAGCGGCATTGCCGAGGTCATGAAGAACCTCGGTTACAGAGTGCAGGGCAGCGATGTCAGCGACAGCGCCAATGTGAAGCGTCTTCGCGGCTTGAAAATTCCCGTATCCGTCGGCCACACCGCCGGTAATCTGGGCGACGCGCAGGTGCTTGTCGTGTCATCGGCGATCAAGGCGGACAATCCCGAGCTCGTCGAAGCGCGGGCTCGGTTCCTGCCGGTCGTGCGCCGCGCCGAGATGCTGGCCGAACTGATGCGCCTCAAGTCCTGTGTCGCCATCGGCGGCACGCATGGCAAGACCACGACGACTTCGCTGGTCGCGGCGATTCTCGAAAGTGCGGCGCTCGATCCGACCGTCATCAATGGCGGCATCATCAATGCTTACGGCACCAATGCGCGGCTCGGCTCCGGCGACTGGATGGTTGTCGAGGCAGACGAATCCGACGGTACCTTCGTCAAACTTCCGGCGACGATCGCCATCGTCACCAATATCGACCCCGAGCATCTCGACTATTACGGCACGTTTGATGCGGCGAAAGACGCATTCCTCGCCTTTGTCGAAAACGTGCCGTTCTACGGCTGCGCGGTCATGTGCATCGACCATCCGGAGGTGCAGTCGCTGATCGGCCGCGTGCGCGACCGGCGCATCGTGACCTACGGCACCAGCCCGCAGGCGGATGTGCGCGCCACCAATCCGCGCGTCGAAAAAGGCCAGAATGTATTCGACGTAAACATCACGGATCGCAAGACCGGCAAGGAATATGCCTGGCCGGCCATGCGCATGCCGATGCCGGGCCGCCACAACATGCTGAACAGCCTCGCGGCCATCGGCGTTGCCTGGCAGATGGGCATCGGCGAGCAGGTCATTCGCAAGGCGCTTGAAGGTTTCGGGGGCGTGAAGCGCCGCTTTACGCATGTCGGCACCTGGAACGGCGTCGATATTTACGACGACTACGGTCATCATCCGGTCGAGATCGCCGCCGTTTTGCAGGCGGCGCGCTCGGCCTGCGAGGGCCGCATCATCGCCGTCGTGCAGCCGCATCGCTATACGCGCCTCCACAATCTTTTCGATGAATTTTCGTCCTGCTTCAACGACGCCGACACCGTTGTTGTCGCCGATGTCTATGCAGCGGGCGAGCAGCCGATCGAAGGCGCGAGCCGCGACGGCCTTGTCGAAGGCCTGCGCGACCGCGGTCATCGTCATGTCGTCGGGCTTGAAAGCCCGGAAGCCCTGCCGGGGCTCATCGCGGAACTGGCGAAGCCGGGCGACTTTGTCGTTTGCCTCGGCGCGGGCAGCATCACCTATTGGGCGAATGCGCTTCCCGCCGATCTCGAAAAGCTGGGCAAGAAGGGCAAGCCCAAAGCTGCCGCGAAGACCGCGAAACAAAAATCCAAAAAGGGGAAGGGCAAATGATGGCCGCGCGCGCCACGACTTCCTCCCTGATCGAAAGGCTGCCGCGCGTGCGCGGCGAGCTCGTCGAGAATGCGCCTTTGGCGCCGCTCACCTGGTTCCGCGTCGGCGGTCCGGCGGAAGTTCTGTTCCGTCCGGCCGATGCCGAGGACCTTGCTGCCTTCCTCGCGGGAACGCCCGATGACGTGCCGCTCTGCATCATCGGTGTCGGCTCGAACCTTCTGGTGCGCGACGGCGGCGTCGCCGGCGTTGTCATCCGGCTCGGCCGCGGCTTCATGCAGATCGAGGCGCTTGCGGGCAACCGGGTGCGCGCCGGAACTGCGGCGCTCGATGTCGCCGTCGCGCGGGCCGCCCAGGAAGCGGGCATTACCGGGCTCGAATTTTATCGCGGCATTCCCGGTTCAATCGGCGGCGCGCTTCGCATGAATGGCGGCGCTTATCTCCGTGAGACGAAGGATGTGCTGGTCGAAGCCGTTGCGCTCGACCGTCAGGGCAAGCGTCACGTTCTGTCCAATGCCGACATGCACTACACCTATCGTCATTGCGGCGCGCCGGACGATCTGATCTTCGTCGAAGCGACATTTCAGGGCGCGGCGGGCGACAAGGCCGAAATTCTCGCCCGCATGGACGAGATCACGGCGAAGCGCGAGGAGAGCCAGCCGATCCGCACACGCACCGGCGGCTCGACCTTCAAGAATCCCGACGGCCACAAGTCGTGGCAGCTCATCGACGCGGCGGGCGGGCGCGGTCTTCGCCGCGGCGGCGCGCAGGTGTCGGAACTGCATTGCAACTTCCTCATCAATACGGGCGATGCGAGCGCCGCCGATCTCGAAGATCTCGGCGAAGATGTGCGCGCCCGCGTCAAGGCGCAGAGCGGCATCGCGCTCGAATGGGAAATCAAGCGGATAGGAGAGAGGGCATGACGGTGCGCAAGCATGTCGCCGTCCTCAAAGGCGGCTGGTCGCCGGAACGGGAAGTCAGCCTGTCGTCGGGGCGCGGCTGCGCCGAGGCGTTGCGCCAGAGCGGCTATCGCGTGACCGAGATCGATGCCGGGCGCGATCTGGGCGATCAGCTTTTGAAGATCAAGCCGGACGTGGCGTTCAACGCGCTGCATGGCCGTTGGGGCGAAGACGGTTGCGTGCAGGGCCTGCTCGAGATTCTCAACATTCCCTACACGCATTCCGGCGTGCTCGCGTCATCGCTCGCCATGCACAAGGAGCGGGCGAAGGCGATGTTCCGCTCGGTCGGGCTGCCTGTCGCCGAAAGCATCGTCGTTCCACGCGAGCAAGCCGCGCATGGCCACGTGATGGAACCGCCCTATGTCATCAAGCCGATCAACCAGGGCTCGTCGGTCGGCGTCTTCATCGTTCGCGAGGGCGACAACCGGCCGCCGGCCGAGCTGACCTCGCCCGATTGGAACCTCGGCGATGAGGTGATGGCCGAGCGCTATATCGCCGGCCGCGAGCTGAGCTGCGCGGTCATGGGCGCGGAGGCGCTCGGCGTCGTCGACATCATCGCCAACACGCAGTTCTACGATTACGAGGCGAAATACGCCGCCGGCGGTTCGCGCCACGAGGTGCCGGCAAAAATCGATGCCGCCGCCTATGCCGAAGTACAGCGGGTGACGCTTGCGGCCCATCGCGCGCTCGGCTGCCGGGGTGTCAGCCGTGCCGATTTCCGTTTCGACGACACGAAGCCAGGCAAGCCGGAGCTGATCCTTCTCGAGGTCAACACGCAGCCCGGCATGACGCCGACCTCGCTTGTGCCCGAGCTCGCGAACCTTGCCGGTTATTCCTATGCCGAACTGGTGAGCTGGATGGTGGAGGAAGCCTCATGCGATCGATGAGCGGCAATCGCACACGTGTGTCTTCGCGCACCGGCACAAGGTCGGTGCCGGCCGCGAAGAAACATCCGCCGTCCAAGATCGCGCCGGGCCGTCGCCGCAACGCGACCGCGGAACGCAGCTTCGGGCGCCGCGCGGTTCGTCCTGCTTCGGCGCTGGTGCAGTGGCTTGCGGATGTGCGCGAGGGCTCGTTCAACATGCGGCCGTTCTCGATAGCGACCGTCTTCCTCATCGGCGCCGTTGGTTTCTACGGCCTCTTTGTCGGCGGGCATGTTTCGGCGGCAAGCAAGGCCGTTGCGTTCCAGGCGAACAAGGTTCTGGCGCTTGCCGGTTTCAGCATCGAGGATGTCACGGTGACGGGCCGCACGCATGCCGATCCGCAGCAGCTCCTTGCGGCGCTGGGGATCAAGCGCGGCGATCCGATTTTCGGCTTCGACACCGAAGATGCGCGGCAGCGTGTCGAGCGGGTCGACTGGGTGAAGTCGGCCACGGTGACCCGGCTCTTGCCCGATGCGATCCGCGTCGACGTGGTCGAGCGCAAACCCTTCGCCATCTGGCAGCGGGGCGGGGAGCTGTCGGTCGTCGATGCCGACGGCCAGCCGATCACCGACGAGAACGTGCAGAGCTACGCCAATCTTCCCTTCATCGTGGGGTTCGGCGGCGCGCGCGAGGCGCACGACATTCTGGCGCTGATGGCCGACGCCCAGCCGCAGCTTCTGGCACGGGTGCGTGCTTTCGTTCGTGTCGGCGACCGGCGCTGGAATCTCCGGCTCGAAAACGGCGTCGATGTGAAGCTGCCCGAAGTGGGTGTCGAGAAGGCGCTGTCGGACATCGTCGCGCTCGACCAGACCTACAAGATTTTCTCGCGCGACATCGAGTCTGTCGACCTTCGCCTGCCTGACCGCGTGACGGTCGCGCTGACGTCGGACGCGGCGGCCGAGCGCAGCGACGCGATGGCCGCGAAGGTCAGCGCCAGGCCTGGCGACGCACCGAAAATTATGAACGGAACAATCAGCCCGGCAAAAGCCGGTTCTGCGCATGCAGGGGGCAATACATGAATATGGTCAGTCTCGGGTCCAAGGGTTTTCAGGGCCGGCCGGTCACGGCGGGGCGCGCCGGCACGATTGCCGCGCTCGACGTCGGATCGAGCAAGATTTCCTGCTTCATCGCCAAGATCGAGCCAGGCCGGTTGAACAACGGGCATGCGCCTGTCCGCGTCATCGGCATTGGCCATCAGGTCTCGCGCGGCATTCGCGCCGGTACGGTTGTGGACATGGACGCAGCCGAAGAGGCGATCCGCATCGCGGTCGATGCCGCCGAACGGATGGCGGGCGTCACCATCAAAGATGTGGTCGTCGGTGTGTCGGGCGCGGAGCCCAAGAGCCAGACCGTCGGCGTCAAGGCGCCTGTCTCCGGGCCGGAGGTCAACGACGCCGACTGCACGCGCCTCATCGGTTATGCGCAATCGAACTTCCAGCCGGAAGGCCGCGACGTTCTCCACGCAATTGCGACAAATTACAGTGTCGACGCCAGCCGCGGCGTCCGCGATCCGCGCGGCATGTTCGGTGAAAAACTCGGCGTCGATGTACACATGGTCAGCGTGCAGCGCGGGCCGCTGCGCAATCTCGAACTCTGCATCGAGCGTTGCCACCTGTCGGTTTCGAGCATCGCCGTTTCGCCCTATGCAAGCGGCCTTGCCTCACTTGTCGAGGACGAGATGGACCTCGGCGTCGCCGTCATCGACATGGGCGGCGGCACCACGTCGCTTGCCGTCTTTTTCGAAGGAGCGATGGTTTACTGCGATTCCGTGTCTATTGGCGGGAATCACATTACTAATGACATTGCGAGGGGACTTTCGACGCCGCTGGCCCATGCGGAGCGCATGAAGACGCTCTATGGCAGCGCGCTTGCGAGTCCGTCTGACGAAAGAGAGATGATCGACGTACCGCAAGTGGGCGAGAGCGATGCCGATTCGGCGAATCATATTCCGCGGTCGATGTTGACCGGGATCATCCAGCCGAGGCTCGAGGAAACATTCGAGCTGGTGCGCGACCGTCTGGAAGCAAGCGGCTATGGCCGGGTTGCCGGGCGGCGCATCGTGTTGACGGGAGGGGCAAGCCAGTTGAACGGCGCGCGCGAACTTGCCGCCCGCATGCTCGACAAGCAGGTCCGGGTCGGCCAGCCGATCCGCCTGACGGGTCTTGCGGAGGCGACGGGCGGGCCGGCTTTCTCGACCTGCGCGGGTCTTCTCACCTACGCGCAGATCTCGCCGGTTGAAACGGCGGGCGCCGAAGGCGAGAGCGAAGGCGGGGCGGGCCGCGGCCAGTTCCGAAAGTTCAGCCGGTGGCTGAAGGAGAATTTCTGATGGCGGGTGTGAACGGTTTCAACACCCGCCGCGAAAGCGGGGCACTTGAAGGGGCAAAGAGCCGGTGGCGGCTTGGACGGCTTGCAGCGCCGCCCGGTCACGCGGGCACGGCGCCGCCGGGCGGAACGGCGGCAAAAGGAACCCCGGATATCCAATTCGTTTTGAGGAGGCAGATATGAGCATCAAATTGACGGTACCGCAGGCGAAGGAACTGAAGCCCCGGATCACCGTGTTCGGCGTCGGCGGCGCCGGCGGCAATGCGGTCAACAACATGATCGAGGCGGGCCTCGACGGCGTCGAGTTCGTCGTTGCGAACACTGACGCGCAGGCGTTGCAGCTCTCGTCGGCAGAACGGCGCATCCAGCTCGGCGCCTCGATCACCGAGGGTCTGGGCGCCGGGTCGCGGCCTGAAGTCGGCTGTGCGGCAGCCGAGGAGGCGCTGGATGAGATCGTCGAACACATCCAGGGCGCGCACATGGTCTTCATCACGGCCGGCATGGGCGGCGGTACGGGCACGGGTGCGGCGCCCGTTATCGCCCGCGCGGCGCGCGAGCAGGGCGTGCTGACGGTCGGCGTGGTCACGAAGCCCTTCCAGTTTGAAGGCTCGCGGCGCATGCGGCTGGCGGAAGAAGGCATCCGCGACCTTCAGCAGTATGTCGATACGCTGATTATCATTCCGAACCAGAACCTCTTCCGGGTGGCGAATGAGAACACGACCTTCGCCGATGCTTTCGCGATGGCCGACCAGGTTCTGCACTCGGGCGTTGCCGGCATCACCGATCTGATGATGAAGCCGGGCCTCATCAATCTCGACTTCGCGGACGTGCGCACCGTGATGAACGAGATGGGCAAGGCCATGATGGGCACGGGCGAAGCATCGGGCGAAAAGCGGGCGATCGAGGCCGCCGAAGCGGCGATCTCCAACCCGCTGCTCGATGAGGTGTCGATGAAGGGCGCGAAGGGCGTTCTCATCAACATCACCGGCGGCATGGACCTCACCCTTTATGAGGTGGACGAAGCCGCGAACCGCATCCGTTCGGAAGTCGATCCCGACGCCAACATCATCGTCGGCTCGACCTTCGACGCGGCGCTCGACGGGCGCATGCGTGTGTCGGTCGTCGCCACCGGCATCGAAATCGAGGAACGCGCGCAGCAGCCCTCGATCGAGAGCATCAAGACGACGCGCGCCGTTGCCGTCGAACGCAACGCGCCGCCCCGCGCCGCAGCGACCTTCTCGTCGCCGTCGCGTCCTTCGATGCAGCAGGCGACGCAGCCGGCGGC
>DASVNC010000302.1:0-2389 GCA_036384055.1 Parvibaculum sp. | reverse complement strand
GTCGATCATTGCCGCGCCCGCGCCGCGCTTCATGACCCCCTCGTCATCGAAGGCGTCGGCGGCCTTATGGTGCCGCTCGACGACCGCCACACCGTGCTCGACTGGATGCGCGAACTGAAGCCGCTTCAATCGCTTCTCGTCGTCGGCTCTTATCTCGGGACGATCAGCCACACGCTGACGACACTCGACGTGATGCGCCGGAACGGCCTCGGCCCACGCGCCATCGTCGTCAGCGAGTCGCTTGAAAATCCCGTGCCGCTTGCCGAGACGGTCGAGACGATTGCACGTTTTGCAAAATGCGACGTGGTCGCCGTGCCGCGCGGCGGCGAAGCAGACCTTGCATCGCTCTTTGTCTGAAAGTCAGCCCTTGGGTCCGAACAGGAACCACAGGATGAGGCCCAGCACCGGCAGCGCCAGCACGATGACGATCCAGAGTGCCTTCCAGATCGGTTCGGCGCCGCTCTGAACGATCTTGATGATCGCGTAAATATCGAGAACGGCGACGATCAGCCAGAGGAAACCGCCGTAACCGTGAGCGAGCATCATGATGGGTACCTCCAGGGAAACAGAACGCCCCAAATCTAATGCGTCTGCCCCCGGAAGGTAAGGATCAAAGTAGCGACGGCGTCGTCACGCCTTCATGTTCCAGCAGCGCCTTTTTGGTCGGTATGCCGCCGCCGAAGCCGGTCAGTGCGCCATTGGCGCCGATGACACGGTGGCAGGGCACGATGATCGGGATCGGGTTCTTGCCATTGGCAAGGCCCACTGCCCGCATCGCCTTGGGGTTGCCGATGGCCCTGGCGATATCAGCATAGCTTTTCGTCGCCCCGAACGGGATCTTCTGGAGGGCCTTCCAGACGCTCTTCTGAAAGTCGGTGCCCTCGGGCGCCAGCCTGACATCCCTGAAGTCCTTGCGCTTGCCGGCGAAATATTCCTTCAGCGCCGTCATGCCGGCCTTGAGATGGGCCTGCGCCGCCGCGCTGCCCTTTGTGTCGGCGAAGACGCGCTTCTTCTTCTCATTCGGGAAGACGACGGCGACGAGCCCTTCGTCGCTGGCGGCAAGCCGCAAATCGCCGATGGGCGATTTGAGCGTTGCGGTCGCAAGTTCGGTCTTTGTCGTGGTTTTCATCTCGTCCTCCATCAGTCGGCGGCAATCGCGCCCGCCTGGGCTGCCATCGGCTTTGTTTCAACATCCGGCGCCATCCACAGCGCCAGCGCCGCATATCCGCGCCAGGGCCGCCAGGCCTCCGACATCTCTTCAAGCACCCGCGTCGAAACGGGCACGCCGCCGCCCGCCGATTTGCGCAGGCCGAGGTCGGCGGCGGGAAATGCGTCCGGCTCGCCGATGGCGCGCAGCGCGATGTAATGCGCCGTCCACGCGCCGATGCCCGGCACGGCGCAAAGCTCGGCGATCTTGTTCTCAAGGCTCGCGCCGGGGCTGAGGCTCACCTCGCCCCTGGTGACGGCGCTTGCGAAGGCCTTCAGCGCCGAGATGCGTCCGCCGGTGAGGCCAAGTCCCGAAAGGTCGGCACCGGCAAGCGCGGCAGGCGCCGGGAATATATGCGTCAGCGTACCGTCGGCGAGCGCCAGCGCCTCGCCGCAGCGTTGAACGAGGCGGCCTGCCAGCGTCGTTGCGCCCTTGACCGAGACCTGCTGACCGAGAATGGCGCGGATCGCCAGTTCGAAGCCGTCGAAAGCGCCGGGCACGCGCAGACCCTTCACGCGCTTGAGCCGCGGCCCGATGACGGGATCGCCGGAAAGCGCCGCCGCGATTGCGGCCGGGTCTGCGTCGAGATCGAAAATGCGGCGCATCCGGGCGGCCACCTGTCGGATCGGCGCCTGGCCTTCGGAGCGAATGCTGACATCGAGCGCGTTGGGCTTTGCCGATGGTTTCGCGTCGATGATGCCGGTCGCATCGCCGAGCCGGAAGGTGCGGCGATAGCGCGTCGCCGAAATTTCCTCGACGCCGGGAATGGCCCGGAACGAAAGATAGCCCAGGAGTTGCGGCCAGTTGAAGGGCGGACGGAAACCGAGCCTGAGCGTGATGGCCTCGCCCGGATGCTCGCGCATCGCGCCCCGCCGCAAGCCTGTCGGCGCGACGCCGTAGCTTGCCTTCACCGCATCGTTGAAACGGCGGAGGCTCTGAAAGCCGGAGGCAAAAGCGATGTCCGAAAACGCCATATCGGTGTCGCTGATGAGCTGCTTGGCGGCGAGCAGCCGGCGGTTGGCGGCCACAGCCTGCGGCGTCGCGCCGACATGGGCCACAAAAAGCCGCCTGAGCTGCCGCGCGCCGAGCCCGACGCGAGCGGCAAGCTGCTCGACATCCGCCTCGTCCAGCGCGCCGTCCTCAATGAGACGAAGCGCCCGCGTGACAGAGGCTTGCGTGCCC
>DASVNC010000301.1:0-10346 GCA_036384055.1 Parvibaculum sp. | reverse complement strand
GCTGACCTATGAAGGCCCGGCGCTTGTCGCCCGCATCAAGCGCGATTTGGCTGCGGCGCTGGCCGCCGACGGGTTCAAGCACGTCGCCGATGCCGTCGGCGCCGACGCGAAATAGAAGGAGAGCAGGGTATGGCAAAGGTCACGATCTGGCACAATCCGCGCTGCAGCACCTCGCGTGCGACGCTGTCGCTTCTCGATCAGCATGGTCTTCAACCCCAGATCGTCGATTATCTGAAGACCCCGCCGAGCGTCGATGAAATAAGGGCGGCGCTGAAGAAGCTTCACATGAAGCCGCGCGAACTGATCCGCAAGAAGGAATCTCTCTACAAGGAACTTGGCCTCGACAAGGAAAGCGTCACAGACGAAGTGCTGCTCAAGGCGATGGCCGCGAACCCGATCCTGATTGAGCGGCCCGTGGTTTTCTACGGCGCCCGCGCCGCGCTCGGCCGTCCGCCCGAGAACGTGCTCGATCTCTTCACAGACCTTATCTGAGCACAGAGGCCGCGATACGGCGGGTGTCGGGATTGGCGGCCGTCATTTGGCGGCGGGCTCGTCCGCTGCCTTGAGCAGGAAGTGGCCATGCGCCGTGGCGATCAGCCGTGCGTGGTCTTCCTGCCATGCCTCCGCATGCACGGTGGCGACGCGCCGGCCTTGTTTGGTGATCTGCGCGCGGGCGTATGTGTCCATCGGCTTGCCTGATCGCAGATAGTCGATGGTGAGACCGATCGGCTTCGGCAATGCGGAAATGCCCGTCTCGAAGGCGAGCTGGATGACCGCCGTCATTTCCAGAAACGCCCCGATAACGCCGCCATGCAGCGCCGGCAGGACGGGATTGCCGATCAGCTTGTGATCGAATTTCAGAATGGTCGTGATGTCATTGCCCTTGCGGTCGACGCTTATGCCGAGAAAGCGCGCATAGGGGATCGTCTGAACGAATTGGTTGAGATCGGGAACGGGCGTCTCGCTCATGCTCCCTCTCCAAGCTTCGGGAGCAGGCCGGTCTCGGCGGAGATATCCATCGGCATGGCGCGGTTGGCGGCCAGCATGAAGGTGCCGACACAGGTGGCGATCGGATCTGCCTCGTCGGTGTGATAGGCGGAGCCGCGCACAAAGGCGATGTTGTGCGTCACCTTGTAGCAATGCGCATGCGCCATCAGCGTCAATCCCGGGGTGGCGGGCTTCATGTAATCGATCCTGAGATCGAGCGTTGCGATTGACATGCGTTCAGGCAAAGCCAGCTGCACCGCGGTGCCGCAGGTATTGTCGAGCAGCGTGGTGATGACGCCGCCGTGGATGACGCCCGTCTCGACATTGCCGATCAGCTTCTCGTCATAGGCGACCGAGACCCAGGAATGCGCCGGCGCCGCATCGACGATGGTCAGGCCCAGGGCACGCGCATGAGGAACATGCTCGATAAGCACGCTTTTCATGTTCTCGATGAGATGCGGCGGTAGTTTTGTCGGGTTTGACATGGATGCAACTCTATCTTTTCCGCCACAATCCCATCATGGCACGCAGATTGAAACCTACCGCCCGCGCGCCAAATTTGCGATAAGTGAAAGGGTGCCATTCGGAAGATATTCAATGCTGGACAATCCGGTCGATTTTCGGCCGATACCTGACAACTCGAAGCTCGAACCCAAGCTTGCACAATTGCTCGCCTACTGGCAGAGCAAGCGGAAGCCCGGTCTTATCCCGGCACGGGGCGACATCGATCCGATAGATATTCCGCGTCTGATGGCTGACGTCGCGCTGGTCGATATTCTCCGCGATCCGCTCGATTACCGCTATCGCCTGGTCGGCACTCGCCTGGTGGAGATGATGGGCAGCGAGCGGACCGGATTGCGCATGCGCGAAGTCTTCCCGCCCCAGGCTGTTGCCGCCACCGTGACATTGATGGAACGCCTCCTCGCCCGGCGTGAGCCGCTGGCTTTCGAAGGGCGCATGGTCTGGCTCGAACGGGACTACCGGGTGTTTCAGGCTCTGGTTCTTCCGCTCACCGTTGGCGGCGAGCAGGTGGATATGGCGATTATGGGCATCGTTTTTCTTTCCTAGGCGCCGCCGGGACATCCCGGCTTTCTCCTCAAGCCATTGATTCGTCAGATTTTTTTTGGCTTTAGACCCGTCGTCAAATTGACCTTTGCGGGGCATCGTCTAGATTAGGGTGCAGGGCTTGATGGTTCGAGGAGCCGAGTGATGACGATAACGGCGTGGCACATGCCGGGACGGAACGCGGAACATTCATGGCAGAGGTGAAGGAGAAGCCGCCTTTGCCCGAGGCTGGCGCGTTCGAGGCCGGGCTGAAGCCCCTGGGCAAACGCGAACAGACCAAGCTCAACAATCGTGAGGCGATCCTCAATGCCGCGCGCGAGGTTTTTGCCGAACTCGGCTACGGCGCGACGACGGTCCGCGATGTGATCCGCAAGACCGGCCTCGCATCGGGCACCTTCTACAATTATTTCAAGAGCAAGGAAGAAGTCTTCGAGGCGCTGATGGATGACGGCATGCGCCGGATTCGTCCACGGCTGAAGGCGGACCGCATCCGTTCGCGCACCTTCGAGGAATTCATCCGCAACGCCTATCGCACCTATTTCGAATATCTGGCGACGGATCTGACGACCTTCCAGATGATACGCCGCAATCCGAACATGCTGCGCGTGCGCATGGATACGCCGGAGGTTTTGGCCGGCTTCGAGGAGATCCGCGAATATATCGAAGAGGATATCCGCGACGGCAGCCTGCCGCCCGTCGATTCTGAATTTCTGATGGCCGCCGTCGTCGGCATCGCAATGGAGATCGGCGACCGCATGATCATTCGTCCGGAGATCGAGCCGCGTGCCGCGGCCGAATTCGCCACCACGCTGGTCCTGAAGGGATTTCACGGCCTTCCTGTGAAAGCGGCGGCGAAGAAGACATAAATCCGGTTGGGGACAGGCGCATGAATATCCGGAAGCTTGTCATTCGCGGGCTCATGAAGCTGCCTGACAGCGCGTTGCTCGCAATGTCGGGCGGTCGGCCGCTGCGCATCGACGGGCGCACGCTCGATGTCCGCACGCAATTTTTGGCGGCCCAGGGGGCCAAAGCGCCGTCGCTGACGACGCTTGACCCCGCGGTCGGCCGCGCCGCTACCGCGCAGGGCCTTGCCCTCCTCGACGGCACCCCCCGTCCCGGCGTGATCGTCAGGGAGATGACGGTGCCTGGTCCCGGCGGGCCGCTTGAGGCGAGGCTCTACACACCCTCCGACGCAAAAGGCGCGCTGCCGGGTCTTGTCTTTTTTCACTTCGGCGGCTGCGTCATTGGCGATCTCGACACCTGCCACACCTTCTGCACGATGATCTCGGGCATCGCTCAATGCGCCGTGCTTTCGGTCGCCTATCGCCTCGCGCCCGAGCACAAGTTTCCGGCAGCAGTCGACGATGCACTGGCGGCCTTCCGCTATGCCCGCGATAACGCGACCGCGCTCGGCATGTCGCATCGCATCGGTGTCGGCGGCGATAGTGCTGGCGGCTATCTCTCCGCGGTCGTCGCGCAGGAAACGAAACGTCTCGGCGAGGAAGAGCCTGCGCTGCAGCTTCTGATTTATCCGGTCACCGACATGGCCTGGCGCGGCGGCTCATGGGACAGTTGCGCCGACGTCTATCCGCTGACGCGCGACGTCATGCAATGGTTCATCGACCTTTATCTGAACGATGCGAGCGAGGCAGAGGGCATTCGCGCCTCGCCTCTCAAGGCCGGCACGCTGGAAGGTCTGTGCCGCGCCATCGTCATTACCGCGGGCTTCGACGTGCTGCGCGATCAGGGCATCGCCTATGCGGAACGTCTGAAAGAAAGCGGCGTCTGGACGATTTATCGCGCCTATGACGAACTCGCCCATGCCTTCACGGCGATGACAGGCGCGGTTCCCGCCGCGAGACGCGCATGTGAAGAAATCGCCCGCGATGTCCGCGGCGCGCTTTACGGCTGACGCAGAAACGCGATCAATGCCGCATTGACGCGGGCGGGCTCCTCGTGATGCACCCAATGCGTCGCGCCTTCGACAAAGAGTTTCTCGCCGCGCTCGCAAAGGGCAAGGCTCGCCTCGGCGCCCGAGATTTCGCCGAACTTGTCCTCAAGTCCCCAGATCACCAGCATCGGCGTTTTGATCCAGGGTAGCGCGTCCGGCATCCGCTTTTTCAGAAGAGCGCGATACCAGTTGACCATCGCAGTCAACGCGCCCGGCTGTGCCCAGGCCTTCCGGTATTCGTCGAAACTGCTGTCGCTGAATGTGCCGGGCCGGCTCGATGAAACGAGGCCGTCCGAGAGACCCCGGTAGTTCCGCGATCTCATCATCGCTTCCGGCAAGAAGGGCAGGCGGAACATATGCACGTACCAGCTCTTGCGCCGCTGCGCCTTGTCCTCGCGCATAGCCTTGCGCCAGAGTGCCGGATGCGGAGCGTTGATCGTGACCGCGCGCTCGATCCGCTCAGGCTTCGTCGTTGCCAGCCACCAGACGACCGACGCTCCCCAGTCGTGCCCGACGATCTTCATTTTTTCGATGCCGAAATGGTCGGCAAGGCCGGCAATATCGTTCGCCAGCCGGTCGAGATCGTAGGCCGCGACGCTTTTAGGCTTGTCGCTGAGATTGTAACCGCGCTGATCGGGCGCGATGACGCGAAAGCCGGCGGCCACGAGTGCCGGAATTTGCGCCCGCCAGCCTGCCCAGAATTCGGGAAACCCGTGCAGAAGAATGACCGGCGGCGCCTCCGGGTCGCCGGCTTCGGCGAAGTGAAGTTCGACCTCTCCGGTTTGCGCCCGCCCGAACCGAATTTCGCCCACCATCCGCCGCCCCTCTTTGGCCTTGCTGCTCCGGTCCCGCGCGTGCTACTTCCCCTCCGTCCTTAGGGGAGTAGCCGCCCTCCTTCATAGCTGCAAATTGCATGTATGACCGAGAGGGGCGCGCGTCAACAAACTTGGCCGCAACTGAGGTTGCAGTCATGGCGCGCGTGTCCGGTGCGAAAGCGCCGCTTGGCGAGACCTTTGGCTCATGCGTGACCGTTCGGGCGGCCGCGTTCATGAGTCATTGGTTTCAGTCGCCCGGCCACCTTGAGGAAATTCGATGGAAGCCTTTTTCATTTCGCTGTCCGCCGTCGCCATTGCCGAGATCGGCGACAAGACACAGCTGCTGACGCTGGTTCTCGCCGCCCGCTTTGGAAAGCCGCTCCCGCTGATCGCCGGCATCTTCGTCGCGACGATCCTCAATCATGCGGTTGCCGCCGAAGTCGGCGTGCTCGTCGCCTCGGCTTTGACGCCGCATGTGCTGCAATGGGTGCTGACGGTTTCGTTCTTTGCCGGCGGTGTCTGGATGTTGATTCCAGACAAGCCGGGCGAACTGTCGGACGATGTTTCCGGCTTCGGCCCCTTTCTCACCACCGCCATTGCCTTCTTTCTCGCCGAGATCGGCGACAAGACACAGGTCGCGACCATCGGCCTCGCGGCGCGTTTCCACGATGTGCTTGTCGTCGCCTCGGGCACGACGCTCGGCATGATGCTGGCCAATGTTCCGGTCGTCTTCGTCGGCGAGGCGGCGGCAAAGTTCCTGCCGATGCAGCTTGTGCGCGGTTCCGCTGCGGCAATCTTCATCGTGCTCGGCTGTGTCACGGCGTTGGAAGCCCTTGGGCTCGCCTGACCGCCGTCCTATGCTCTTCCCAAAGGATATTCGACAAGGGGAGACGCCGATGCGCACCATGCGCGTGCATGAATTGTCGGAGGATATGTCCGTCCTCCGCCTGGACGACATCACATTGCCGCCGCCTGCTGCCGGCGAAGTGCGCCTGAAACTCAAAGCCTGCTCGATCAACTTTCCCGACATCCTGATGGTGCAGGGGAAATATCAGTTCAAGCCCGAGCTTCCTTTCGCACCGGGCATGGAAGGCGCGGGCACCGTCGATATGGCCAGCGCAGGTGTGACGAAATTCAAACCGGGCGACAGGGTTGTGGCCGGCTTGCGCGTCGGCGGCTTCGCCGAGGAAGCGAATATCCCGGCGGAAAATTGCCGCCCGGTTCCGGCGGGCATGGATTTCATCAAGGCCGCGGCCTATCCCGCCGCCTACCTCACTGCCTATGTCGCGCTGGTCATCCGCGGAAACCTGAAGGCGGGCGAGACGCTGCTGGTGCACGGAAGCACGGGCGGCGTCGGCATGGCCGCCGTCGATATCGGCAAGCTCTGGGGCGCGACCGTTATCGCCACGTCCGCCTCCGATGAGAAGCTGAAAGTCGTGAAGGCGCGCGGCGCCGATCATGTGTTGAACGTCACGAACGGGTTCCGGGAACAGGTGAAGGAACTGACCGGCGGCAGGGGCGCGGATGTGATTTACGACCCGGTCGGCGGCGACGTCTTCGACGAAAGCGTTCGCTGCATCGCGTGGAACGGACGGCTGCTGATCATCGGCTTCACAAGCGGGCGCATCCCGACCGTCCCGGTCAACATGCCGCTGATCAAAGGCTTCTCGGTCGTCGGCGTTCGCGCCGGCGAGTATGGCCGGCGCGACCCCGAAGCGGGCAGGTCGAATATCGAGGCGATCGACCGTCTCGCCGCCGAAGGCAAGATCGACCCCTATGTCTGCGCGACCTTTCCGCTCGAACGCGCCGTCGATGCGATGCGGATGCTTCAGAACCGCCGGGTGGTCGGCAAGGTCGTCGTCACGATGGATTGAGCCCCGCCGCCGTCAGACGCTGCGCTGCGCTTTGTCTCTTTCGTTCGTGTCGCGGATCATGCCGCGCATCTTGTCCCAGTCGGCTTCGCTGAGTTTGGACAGCCGCGCGAAGTTGCCGCCGCTGGCAAGATAGCCGGCGCCGTCGATGGCAATGCACTGGCCGGTGAGATAGTCGCAGCCGTCAGCCATCAGGAAGGACGCGAGATTCTTCAATTCGTCCATTTCGCCGACGCGGCCCATCGGGATGGTGTCGCGTGAACCCTCGCCATCGGTCGATTGGCCGGGGCTCAGGCGCTCCCAAGCCCCTTTGGTTGGGAAGGGGCCCGGCGCAATCGCGTTGAGGCGGATGCCGTAAGGGCCCCACTCGGCGGCGAGCGATTTCGTCATGATGTTGAGGCCCGCCTTCGACATGGCGGACGGCACGGTGAAGGGGCTGCCGTTCCACACCCATGTGGTCAGGATTGAAATGACGCTGCCCTTGTTCTTGCCTTCGATCCAGCGTCGGCCGCAGGCATGCGTCACATAAAACGAGCCGTGAAAGACGATGCCGGCAATGGCGTCGAAACCCTTGGGCGAAAGATCTTTCGTCGGACTGATGAAATTTCCGGCGGCATTGTTGACGAGGCCGGTCAGCGGTCCGCCGTCCGCCCATATATCGCCGATCATTTCATCGACCGCGCCCGCGACGCGAATATCGACCGCATGCGTTTTGACCGATCCGCCGTGGCGGTCCATCAGCTCCTTCGCGGTTTCATCGAGCACGTTTTTGCGTCGCCCGCAGATATAGACTTCGGCGCCGAGGCGCAGATAGTCTTCGGCCATCTCCTTGCCGAGCCCTGTGCCGCCGCCGGTCACAAGAATACGTTTGCCCTTCAGCAGCCCATCGCGAAACATCGTGGACATGTCGTCCTCCCGTCTTGATTTTGTTGACAGGAAGGATAGCAGGCGCTCCCGATATTGCACGGGCGCCCCCTCAAGCCGGACGCTGCGTCAGCTCATTTCTTTTCGACGAGATAGGTCCACAGTCTGACGAAAAGCCAGATCGGCACGACGACGACCGCGCCGAGCAGGAAGTAGCGCACAGACCAATCAATGGCGTCGAAGCCCATGTGCCAGATGCGCGCCACCGTGTCGAGGAAGTCGCTCCACAGGTCGACCGGCCTGATGCCGAAAAAGGCAAGCAGCACGCCGATGACGACGGACGCCACCGCCAGCTTGAAAAGGGTGGGCAGCGCGGGGCCGCCGAAAATCTTGTTCATGATCATCTCCACACGGACCGCTGACGCGGCGTCTCCAGCCTATCGCATGTATTTCGGGAAAGAATAGGGCGAAGCGAAGGCAGGCGCATGGTTTACCGGCTGCTGCGCAGCGCCTCGGGTTTCTCGCTGCCTTGCAGCGCAGCCACCCCGACATGCTGTACCGTCTGCGTCGGGAAGGGGATCGTGATTCCCACGGCGTCGAAACGTTCCTTCACCGCGCGGGTGAAATCGAATTTGACCGGCCAATAGTCCGAATTGCCGACCCAGACCCTGAGCAGCAGATCGACCGAGCTCGCACCCAATGCGTTGACCGCGATGAGCGGCGCGGGGTCGGCGAGAACCCGCCTGTCGGCCCCCATGACCTCGCGCATGGCTTCCATCGCCTTGCCAATGTCGTCGCTGTAGGAAATGCCGAAAATCAGGTCGAGGCGGCGTGTCGGATGGAAACTGTAATTTTTGACAGCCGCGCCCCAAACCTCGCTGTTCGGCACGATGATCTGCACATTGTCGGGCGAGGCAAGCTCCGTCGTGAAGAGCGTCAGCGCCTTTACCGTGCCGCCGAGACCGCCGACCTCGACATAATGTCCGGCGCGGAAGGGCCGGAAGATCAGCAGCATCACGCCGGCCGCGACATTGGAGAGCGTGCCTTGCAGCGCCAGGCCGACGGCAAGGCCCGCCGCGCCGAGAACCGCGATCAGGCTCGCCGTCTGCACACCGAATTCGGCGAGCACCGCGAGCAGCGTGAAGCCCAGCACAAAATATCGCGCCAGAGAACCGAAGAAGCTCTGAAGCGTCGCATCGATATGGGGCGAGCGGCGGAGCGCGGCGACCGTCCAGTGTTGCGCCTTGGCCGAGACCCAGTTGCCCGCGACCAGAATGATGACCGCAGTCAAAAGACTGAGCCCGTGTTCGAGCAGGAAGGGCGCAAGCTCGTTCAAATTCTTGGCTACCTCTGGGGGCAATAAGGTCGAAATCACGCCTTTACTCCTGCTTGGGCCCCGCTTCCAAGGCGCCCATTTTCTCATTTTTGGCCGGGAGAGGAAACCTGTCCCGGCCGGGTTATAGTTCGCGCATGAAGAGGCAGACCACTGAAATACGGCGGAACGGCGACATTTCCGTCGTTTCGCTGCCGGCGCAGTTTGCCGCCTGGTTCGCGGGGCGCGGCTGGCAGCCCCGCGCCCATCAGCTTGAGCTTCTGGCTCATGCGGCGGCCGGGCACTCCGCTCTGCTGATTGCGCCGACGGGCGCTGGCAAGACGCTGGCGGGCTTTCTTCCGAGCCTTGTTGAACTCTCCGCGACGCCGGCGCGCAGGCGAGGGCTGCACACCCTCTATATTTCGCCGCTGAAGGCGCTTGCCGTCGACGTGAAGCGCAATCTTGAAACACCGATCGCCGAAATGGGACTTCAGATCACGCTCGAAACGCGGACGGGCGACACGCCGCAAAATCGCCGCCAGCGCCAGCGCCGCGAGCCGCCCGACATCCTGATGACGACGCCGGAGCAGTTGGCGCTCCTTCTTTCATATGCCGATGCGCCCGCCTTCTTCGGCTCACTCTCCTGCGTGATCCTCGATGAATTGCATGCGCTGGCGAATTCCAAGCGCGGCGACCTCCTCTCGCTCGGCCTCGCCAGGCTGGCGACGCTGGCGCCCGGGGCCCGCCGTGTCGGCCTTTCGGCCACCGTTGCCGAGCCCGACGAGCTGCGCCGCTACCTCGTGCCGCAAGCTGCGGGTCATGAAAGGCTAAGCGACATCGTCGTCGCCCCGCCCGGCGCCACGCCTGAAATCGGCATTCTCATTCCGGGCGAGCACGCGGAAGAAGGGGACGAAGCGCGCATCCCCTGGTCCGGCCATTCGGCCCGCCATGCTCTGCCCGACGTCTATGAGGCCATCCGGAAAAACAAAATCGTCCTCGTCTTCGTCAACACCCGCTCTCAGGCGGAGTTCGTCTTTCAAGGCCTCTGGCACCTCAACGAGGACAACCTGCCGATCGCGCTGCACCACGGGTCGCTCGCGCCCGAGCAGCGCCGCAAGGTCGAAGCTGCTATGGCAGCGGGCTCATTGCGCGCCGTCGTCTGCACCTCGACGCTCGATCTCGGCATCGACTGGGGTGACGTCGACCTCGTGGTCTGCATCGGCGCGCCTAAAGGCACGAGCCGTCTCGCCCAGCGCATCGGCCGCGCCAATCACCGCCTCGACGAACCATCCCGCGCGCTGCTGGTGCCGGCCAACCGCTTTGAAGTGCTAGAATGCGAAGCTGCCCGTGAAGCCGCCATCGAAGGGGCGCAGGACGGACGCGTTGCGCGGATCGGCGCGCTCGACGTGCTGGCGCAGCACATATTGGGATGCGCCTGTTCCGAGCCTTTCGTGCCGGATCGTCTCTACGAGGAAATTTGC
>DASVNC010000300.1:0-3048 GCA_036384055.1 Parvibaculum sp. | reverse complement strand
CGGATCATTCTGGTCAATTCCAATCCGGCGACGATCATGACCGATCCGGATCTGGCCGACGCCACCTACATCGAGCCGATCACGCCGGACGTCGTCGCCAGGATCATCGAGAAGGAGCGCCCCGACGCGCTGCTCCCGACGATGGGCGGGCAGACGGCGCTCAACACGGCGCTGGCGCTCGACGACATGGGCGTGCTGAAAAAATTCAACGTCGAGATGATCGGCGCCAAGCGCGACGCCATCGCCAAGGCCGAAGACCGGCTCTTGTTCCGCAACGCGATGGACAAGATCGGCCTTGAGAGCCCGCGCTCGAAAGCCGCGCACAATATGGAAGAGGCCTTGCAGGGCCTCGATTTCGTCGGCCTCCCCGCCATCATCCGCCCCTCATTCACGATGGGCGGCACGGGCGGTGGCATCGCCTACAACAAGCAGGAATTCACCGAGATCGTCGAGCGCGGCCTCGACGCATCGCCGACCACCGAAGTGCTGATCGAGGAATCCGTGCTCGGCTGGAAGGAATACGAGATGGAAGTCGTCCGCGACAAGGCGGACAACTGCATCATCATCTGTTCGATCGAGAACGTCGATCCGATGGGCGTGCATACGGGCGACTCGATCACCGTCGCCCCGGCCCTGACGCTGACGGATAAAGAATATCAGATCATGCGCAACGCCTCGATTGCGGTGCTGCGCGAGATCGGCGTCGAGACCGGCGGCTCCAACGTGCAGTTCGCTGTCAATCCGAAGGACGGCCGCCTCGTCGTCATCGAAATGAACCCGCGCGTCTCGCGCTCCTCCGCGCTCGCCTCGAAAGCCACCGGCTTCCCGATTGCGAAAGTCGCGGCGCGGCTTGCCATCGGCTATACGCTCGACGAATTGCAGAACGACATCACGCAGGTGACGCCCGCGAGCTTCGAGCCGACCATCGACTACGTGGTCACAAAAATTCCGCGCTTCGCCTTCGAGAAGTTCCCCGGCGCCGAACCCATTCTCGGCACGGCGATGAAATCGGTCGGCGAAGCGATGGCCATCGGCCGCACTTTCCAGGAGAGCTTGCAGAAGGCGCTGCGCTCGATGGAAACGGGCCTCACCGGCCTCAACGAAGTGAAGTTCGCCGGCATGGGCGAAGGCGACGACAAGAACGCGATCCGCGCCGCGCTCGGCCGCCCGACGCCCGACCGCATCCTCGTCATCGCGCAAGCGCTGCGCCTCGGCGTGCCGCATGACGAAATCCATGCCGCCAGCGGCTACGACCTGTGGTTCATCGAACAGCTTCAGGCGCTGATCGACGCCGAAGCCGACATTCGCGAGAACGGCCTGCCGAAAACGACCGCCGACTTCCGCCGCGTCAAGGCGATGGGTTTCTCCGACGCCCGCCTCGCCCAGCTGACGGGCGGCGAGGAAGAAGACGTGCGCAAGGAGCGCCGCGCCCAGGGCGTGCGCCCCGTCTACAAGCGCATCGACACCTGCGCCGCCGAATTCGCCAGCCTCACGCCCTACATGTATTCGACCTACGAGACCGACTTTGCCGGCCGCGCCGATTGCGAAAGCGATCCGAGCGCCCGCAAGAAGGCGATCATTCTCGGCGGCGGGCCGAACCGCATCGGCCAGGGCATCGAGTTCGACTATTGCTGCTGCCACGCCGCTTTCGCGCTGGACGAGATCGGCGTCGAAAGCATCATGGTCAACTGCAATCCGGAAACCGTCTCGACTGACTATGACACCTCCGACCGGCTCTACTTCGAGCCGCTGACGGCTGAAGACGTGCTGGAGCTGATCGACGTCGAGCAGCGCAACGGCACGCTGGCCGGCGTCATCGTGCAGTTCGGCGGCCAGACGCCGCTGAAACTCGCCAACGATCTCGAACGCGCCGGCATCCCGATCCTCGGCACCTCGCCCGACATGATCGACCTGGCCGAAGACCGCGACCGCTTTAAGGATCTGCTCGACCGCCTCGACCTGCGCCAGCCGCCGAACGGCATCGCCCGTTCCGACGCCCAGGCCAAGGAAATCGCCGAGCGCATCGGCTATCCGGTCGTCATCCGCCCGTCCTATGTGCTGGGCGGACGCGCGATGGAAATCGTCCGCGATCCGGGCCACCTCGAACGCTACATCACCGAGGCCGTCACCGTGTCCGGCAAGAGCCCGGTGCTGATCGACCTTTATCTGCGCGACGCCATCGAAGTCGATGTGGACGCGCTGTGCGACGGCAAGGATGTCTTCATCTGCGGCATCATGGAGCATATCGAGGAAGCGGGCGTGCATTCGGGCGACAGCGCCTGCTCGCTGCCGCCCTACTCGCTGCCGAAAAAGACCATCGCCGAAATCGAGGAACAGACGCGCAAACTCGCGCTGGCGCTCAATGTCGGCGGGCTGATGAACGTGCAATACGCCGTGCAGGACGGCACGATCTATGTGCTGGAAGTCAATCCGCGCGCTTCGCGCACGGTGCCCTTCGTCGCCAAGGTGATCGGCGCGCCGGTCGTCAAGATCGCCGCCAAGGTGATGGCGGGGGTGCCGCTCAAGAGCTTCGGCCTGAAGCCGTTCAAATACGACCACGTCGCGGTGAAGGAAGCCGTCTTCCCCTTCGCGCGTTTCCCCGGCGTCGACACGATCCTCGGGCCGGAAATGCGCTCTACCGGCGAAGTCATGGGCCTCGACAAGAGCTTCGGCGTCGCCTTCGCCAAAAGCCAGATCGCCGGCGGCACCGCCGTGCCGACCAGCGGCACGGCATTTGTCTCGGTCAAGGACAGCGACAAGGAAAAGATCGTCGCCCCGGCGAAGAAACTTCTCGAAATGGGATTCAAGCTGGTCGCCACCGGCGGCACGGCGCGCTTCCTCACCGAGAAGGGCCTCGACGTGCGCACCATCAACAAGGTGCTGGAAGGCCGTCCGCATATCGTCGACGAGATCAAGAACGGCGACGTGGCGCTGGTCTTCAATACGACCGAAGGCGTCAAGGCCATCGACGATTCGAAATCGCTGCGCCGCGCCGCGCTGATGATGAAGGTGCCCTATTACACGACCGTCGCGGGCGGCCGCGCCGCC
>DASVNC010000299.1:0-3969 GCA_036384055.1 Parvibaculum sp. | reverse complement strand
GAGGGCGGCAAGATCGCGCAGGAGACGCGGCTTTTCGATCCGAAGACGGGCGAAACGCGGGCGATGCGCTCCAAGGAAGAGGCGCATGACTACCGCTACTTCCCCGATCCCGATCCTCTGCCGCTGGAAATCGCTCAGGCCGATGTCGACCGCATTGCAGCAAGTCTGCCGGAGCTTCCCGACGAGAAAAAAGCGCGGCTGATGTCCGACTATGCGCTGTCGGCCTATGACGCGACCGTTCTCGTCGGCGAAATTGCGACCGCCGACTACTACGAAGCGGTCGTGAAGGGCGGCAAGACGGCGCGCGATCCGAAGCTCGCGGCGAACTGGGTGACGGTGGAATTGTTCGGCATGCTGAACCGCGAAGGGCACTCGATAGAGACCTCTCCGGTGTCCGCGGAGCGGCTCGGAGAGCTCATCGATCTCATCTCGGACGACACGATCTCGGGTCGAATCGCGAAGCAGATTTTTGATTCGATGTACAAAACCGGCCGGAGCGCCTCCGAAATCGTCGAAAAAGACGGTTTGCGGCAGGTAACGGATTCAGGCGCGATCGAAGCGGCGATCGACGCCGTGATCGCCGCCAATCCCGAGAAGGCGGAACAGGCGAAAGCAAAACCCGCGCTTGCCGGCTGGTTTGTCGGACAAGTCATGAAATCCACGTCTGGCAAGGCTAATCCGCAAGTCGTGAACGAGATTCTCGCGCGCAAACTCGGGCTTTCGTCCGCAGACTGACATAATTTCCCGGAGTGCCGGTGAACGGTTTGTAAACCACTTTCGAAGGACAGTGGCGAGGACTCGTGCGCACAAAATTGCAACAGTGTGTTGCGCAGGCCATTGACCGCGCTCATATTATTTATCGCGCCTGAGGGGTACGAGGGCGCAAGCAGTCTGTGCGTTATTAGAGTCTAACGGATTGTCGCCGGTACGAACGGCACATCAGGAGCTTGAGAAACATGGCTACCAAAGCGAAAGCTAAACCGAAGAAGAAGCCCGCCGCGAAGAAGACGGTGAAGAAGCCCGCCGCGAAGAAGACGGTGAAGAAGGCTGCGGCCAAGAAGACCGTCACGAAGAAGAAGCCGGCGGCCAAGAAGAAGCCCGCCGCGAAGAAGAAGCCGGCCAAAAAGAAGTAAGGCCGACTGAATCTGACCTAATTTTTCAAATCAGGAGCTAAACACATGGCTACGAAAGCGAAAGCAAAGCCGAAGAAGGTCGCTGCGAAGAAGCCCGCTGCCAAGAAGAAGGTAGCGAAGAAGAAGCCGGCCAAGAAGAAATAATGACCGGTAGTCGCCGGCCTGCCGCACCTCGTGCGGCGGCCTGGCCTTCCTCAATGACGCTTCGTTCCGTCAGCCGGAGCAAGGCGAAGCTGGTCGAAGTCTGCTGCTAGCCGACGTCTAATGGCTGGAAAGTGTCGATCAAGCTGAGGAGTGCGGTCTGCCCTATGAGGCAAGGCCGGTGAATATCGGTGTTGGCGACCAGTTCAAGCAGTCCTTTTCAAGGATCGCGCCGAACAACCGGATGCCGGCCATCGTGGACCCGAACGGTCCCGGGGGTAACTGATCCACTCTTCGGGTCGGGGGGGGGCTATCCTTCAATATCTTGGCCGGGCGCGGGGAGATATTTCCCGCGAGAGAGTGGCGGGGAGTTGAGGTCGACCAATGGCTGTTCTGGCAAATGACTGGGCTTGGTCCTGTGATGGGCCAAGCCCATTATTTTGCAGGCATGTTGGTGGAGGGAGCGGGGCTTAACGTCCGGCTCGTCTGTGCTAGGCTTGGGCGTGTCCGGGAAACCGGGTGCGCTCTTTGTGTATTTGCGGCCTGCTTGCAGCGCCGGGAGGTTGGTTCATGCGTCTGATCCTGCTGGCTTCGACGGCGTTGGCTGTTCTCGGTCTTGCGACGCTTCCCCTTCGGGCCGAAGAAGTGACGGGGTCGGGCACGCTCGTCATGAACGACCATTTCCACACCCAGACGGAATGGGGCGAAAGTCTCGTCCTGCCGAAGCCCGGCAAGATCGTTCGCGTGATGGACGGAACCTACGGCTTCGATCTGAAAACGGCCCAGGGCGTAAAGATCGCGAGTTTCCTCGATCCGCAGCAAGCGGTCGGCATGTCGCTGCCGGCGGGGACCTATATCCTCGACCCCTATGTCTGCAAGCGGCACCGGCACCATCACATCGAAGTGACAGCGGCTTATTGAAAGCTGCATAGGCAATCCGGCATCGGACGCCTATATGGCTGGTGAATGCGCCGGGCAATGCCGCGGCGCGCCATCTTCATAAAGCGCGGAGACAACGATGATCGACCTTTATACCTGGACGACCCCCAACGGACGCAAGGCGTCGATCATGCTGGAGGAGTGCGGCCTGGACTATGCCGTACACCCGATCAACATAGGCAAGAGCGAGCAGTTCGCGCCGTCATTCCTCAAGGTCAGCCCCAACAACCGCATTCCGGCCATCGTCGATAACGATGCGGAAGGCGGCCCGCTTTCGGTCTTCGAGTCCGGCGCCATCCTCATCTACCTCGCCGAAAAGACAGGCAAGTTTCTGGCGCCGAAGGGTCGCCAGCGCATGGCGGCGCTGGAATGGCTGATGTGGCAGATGGGCGGCGTCGGTCCGATGTTCGGGCAGCTCTTTCACTTCATGAACGCGCCCGAAAAGATACCTTATGCGATCGAGCGCTATTCGAACGAAGCGGCCCGGCTCGTCGGCATCCTCGATAAGCGGCTCGGCGAGGCCCAATATCTCGGCGGCGATTATTCGATTGCCGACATGATGACCTATCCGTGGGTCGCGCCTGCTTTCGAGACCATCGCCAAGATAAAGCCCGATGTGGTCGGGGAGGGCGCGAACGTCCGCCGCTGGCTGGCCGCCGTCGGCGCCCGGCCTGCCGTCCAGCGGGGCATGGCGGTGCCGAAAGTCTGATCCCCGCTCACCCAGGTCCTTGCCCCCGTTCCGTCGTTAACCATTTTTTCAGTGGGGCGATGGAATGCTCCATTTGTGGGCAAGGACATTTCCTTGCGGGTTAGGGTGGCGGCGCCGCGTGGGGTTTGGCGGGTCGCCGGGTCAGGGTGGACGCTGATGGCTCGCGTACAACATGAAATGCTCGAGAAGGGCGAACTGGCCGCCGAAGGCGGTTCGTGCGACGCGCTTTACGAGTTGGGGCTGATCTATTCGACGGGGCGCGGGGTCGAGGTCGATCTCGTGACGGCCCACAAATGGTTCAACCTGGCGGCCGTGCGCGGCAGCGAGGCGGCGCGCAGCTATCGTGCCGATCTTGCCCGCGAGATGCAGCCGCACGAAGTCGCCGAGGCGCAACGCCAGGCGCGCGAATGGCTGGCGGCGCACTGATTTCTGCCCGCTGAATTTCCGGCGTCCTGCTTTTTCCGGCAGGGTGACAGGGCCTGCGGCTTGCGCTTATGTTGCGCGAGCAAAAAGGATCCCCTATGGCCGATGCAGTCGAAGACCTCATCCAGATTCTCGACCTCGAACAGATCGAGGTGAACCTCTTTCGCGGTCACAGCCCCGGCGTGAGCTGGCAGCGCGTTTTTGGCGGACAGGTGATCGGCCAGGCGCTGGTCGCCGCCTATCGCACCGTCGAGGAGCGCGTCTGCCATTCGATGCATGCCTATTTTATCCGTCCCGGCGATCCCAAAATTCCGATCCTTTACGAGGTCGACCGTTCGCGCGACGGCAAGAGCTTCACGACACGGCGCGTCGTCGCCATTCAGCACGGCAAGCAGATTTTCAATCTGGCGGCATCGTTCCAGACACCGGAAAAGGGGTTCGAGCATCAAGCCGGCATGCCGGACGTGCCGGCGCCCGAAGACTTGCCGAGCGAGCGGGATCTTCGCAAGGCGGCCGAGGGCCGTCTGCCCGAGCACATCGCCAAGCATTTCGCGCGGCCGCGCCCTATCGAGATCAAGCCGGTCAATCCGCAGAACTACATCAATCCCGCGCCGATGGAGCCGC
>DASVNC010000298.1:0-1927 GCA_036384055.1 Parvibaculum sp. | reverse complement strand
GCGCGACTTTCTCGCCGCGCGCGCAGCATCGCGCCGCGAAGCGCATGCGCCCACCGGGCCCGTCGTCGTCGTATCGGGCGGGGCAGGCTGGCAGCATCATGAACCGATCTGGACCCGGCTCGATTGCATCCGGGCGCGCATTCCATCGATGACGCTTGTCACCACCGCGCAGCGCAGCGGCGCCGACGCAATCGCCGCCGCATGGGCCGCCGCGCGCGGCGTGCCCACCGTGAACTTTCGGCTCAATCGCAGCCTCGGCAACCGGGCGGGTTTCGAGCGCAACAAAATGCTTATCCGCCTCTCGCCCGTCGAGGCGATCATCTGCGAAGGGAGCGGCCTGCAGGTCAATCTGGCCGAGCGCTGCCGCGACGCCGGCGTGCCCATTACGATCATGCGGGACAGGGATTTTGCGCCCCTAGCCCGAGCGACCGGTTGAGGCCTAGCGCGGGGCCGGCCGGACACGTCCGGCCGGCGATACCCTGCGGCAAACGATCATTACGCACCGCCAAAATTGGCGCGGCCCGGCACGCTAAAGCGCGCCGGGCCGATGGTGTTTTTGCGATCGGTTTCCGCGATCGATCGAGATCGCGGGGCTAGGCTTTCGCCGCCAATAATTTCGCCGCCTGGACGCCGCCGAGCTTGGCGATTGCCCCCGCAATCGCCTTCGCGTCCTGGCGCGTCATCTCGCCGATTTTCACCCGCTCGAGCGCGGACAGAAGCGCAGGGCGGCCCGCATCGCGCGCCGCTTCAATCGCTTCCTTTTCGCGTGCGGCCAAGTCCGCAAGCTCTGCTTCGAGCCGAACACGTTCGGCGGATATGGACATGAGATCGCTGCCAACTTTCTTAGGCCTTGCCATGAGCTACTCCAGTTTATGAGGCGGCGACGAGTGGTAGCCAAATAAAGCCAAAGTTCCAGACCAGCGCCTTCAAGCCCGAGACGGGCAAGGAGCCCGACCGGATGCCAAGAACGCACGCCGCGCGGCGATCTTCGGCAGGAGAGCGGTCAAGGGTCATCCTTGGGGAGTGACCCTATAAGGTCAGCACACCGTATGCACCGGTGGCGCGGAGCCTGGATAGCCCTTCTCTAAGCAATATGGAGGATTTGAGCGGTCCTATTATCGCAAACATCGCGTTTGCGATCCGATAGGCATGCCAGATATATTATCGAAAACCCACTTAAATCCAGTATTGCGGCGCTATGTGGCGATAAAAGCCGTCATATGATCGCAAACGCCAGTCTTTTGGCGAACACGCCCGCTTGACAAGCGGAGCTCTTCGGCTAGGTAGTTCGAACTCGCTTTTGCCTTGCGAAGTACCCGCCTCGACCCGCTCCCAGCGGTGAGGCAAATGGCTGTACTTTATTCACTGAAATTTCCCGAGGACGTACTCGAACGCCTCACGGAATTCTCCGCCGGGACCGGCGTGACCAAGGCCGAGCACATTCGCGCGGCCGTCGTACAATACCTCGATTTCCATGCGGGCAAGGCGGCGAACCTCCAGCGGCTCGCCGAGCTCAGCGAGTTCAACCAGCTCGTCCTCGACCAGCTGGTACGCCTGCAGTTTCCCGATCTGCGCGACAAGATCCTCGATGCCGTCGACGAACGCATGGAGAAGTTCCATGGCAAATGAACGGACCGGTAATCCGAGGCCACGCAATCCCAGGCCCTGGTCGGGGCACGGCGATGCCAAACGCAACGCCGGCCACTTCACCCGCGGCTCGCAGCTCATCGGTCATCAGTGGTCGATGTGGCTGCGCGGTGCACGCGTACCGTTCTTCGTCTGGGCCGGTCTATTCGCGCTCATTCTCTGGGCGCGTCTCACTGTCGTGCTCGACAATTACGAGTTCCAGATGATCAGCATGAAGGCGCTTGCCGGCGCCTGGGACTATATCGGGCTCTCGGATATGAAGCCCGTAAACGTGACGCTG
>DASVNC010000297.1:0-1542 GCA_036384055.1 Parvibaculum sp. | reverse complement strand
GCCGGCCGAAACCCGCCGCGTGCTGGCGCTGGCCTTCTCCGCAACATTGAACACGCCGGTGCAGGATACGCAGTTCGGCGTGTTCCGGATGTGAGGGGTGGCAATGCGCAACATGTGGCACAGGTCCTCCCCCGCTTGCGGGGGAGGGTTGGGAGGGGGATACGCTTGAGGAAAGATTTTTGTGAAGAAGCCCCCTCGCCCGGATCGCTGGCGCGATCCGACCTCTCCCTCAAGGGGAGAGGTGAAGAGAAAAACGCGCGAAGGATTTTTTGCTGATGTTCAAATCCATCCTCATCGCCAACAGGGGCGAAATCGCTGCGCGGGTCATGCGGACGGCGAGGGCGATGGGTCTGCGCACCGTCGCGGTTTATTCGGATGCCGATGCGGGCGCCTATCACGTGCGGCAGGCGGACGAGGCTGTCCACATCGGGTCGGCGGCGGCGAAGGAGAGCTATCTCGTCATCGAGAAGATCATCGCGGCGGCGAAGGCGAGCGGCGCCGAGGCGATCCATCCGGGTTACGGCTTTCTGTCGGAGAATGCGGCCTTCGCGGAAGCGTGCGAAAAAGCGGGGTTGATTTTCGTCGGGCCGCCCGCGAGCGCCATCCGCGCGATGGGGCTGAAGGACGCCGCCAAGGCGCTGATGGAAAAGGCCGGCGTGCCGGTGGTGCCCGGCTATCACGGCGAGATGCAGGATGTGCGCTTTCTGGAAGGCGAAGCGCAGAAGATCGGCTATCCCGTTCTCATCAAGGCGGTGGCGGGCGGCGGCGGAAAAGGCATGCGCCGTGTCGACGATCCGGCGAAGTTCGAGGCGGAGCTGAAGTCGGCGCGGCGCGAAGCGGGCGCGGCCTTCGGCGACGAACGGGTGCTGGTCGAGAAATATGTCGCGCGGCCGCGCCACATCGAGATTCAGGTTTTCGCCGATGCGCATGGAAACGCTGTCTATCTGCATGAGCGCGATTGCTCGCTGCAGCGCCGTCACCAGAAGGTGATCGAGGAGGCGCCCGCGCCCGGTATGCCGCCTGAAATGCGGCGCGCGATGGGAGACGCGGCTGTCGCGGCGGCGAAGGCCATCGGCTATCGCGGCGCGGGCACGGTTGAGTTCATCGCCGATGCGTCGAAGGGGCTTCGCGCCGACGCCTTCTGGTTCATGGAAATGAATACGCGGCTGCAAGTCGAGCATCCGGTGACGGAGGCGATCACCGGCACCGATCTCGTCCAGTGGCAGCTTCGCGTGGCGGCAGGCGAGAAGCTGCCGCTGGGGCAGAAGGACATTCCGCTCAACGGCCATGCGGTCGAGGTGCGGCTTTATGCCGAAGACCCGGCGAAGAAGTTTTTCCCCTCGACCGGCAGGCTCATCCGGCTGCGTGCGCCGAGAGGCGCGGACATACGCGCCGATATGGGCGTCGAGGAGGGCGACGAGGTTTCGATGTTCTACGATCCGATGATCGGCAAGATCATCGCGCATGGCGAAACGCGCGACGCGGCGCTGGCGCGTCTCGGGCACTACCTAAAAGGCATGGAAGTCGCCGGGCCGAAGACCA
>DASVNC010000296.1:0-2789 GCA_036384055.1 Parvibaculum sp. | reverse complement strand
TACTTTCTAGCCCTCTCCCTCTGGGAGAGGGTTGGGTGAGGGCCTTTTATTGCTACATTCACCCGCGCCTAGCGGTGTGAGGGCCTTCAATGACGGGACGGAACATTACGCGGGCGCGAGGCCTGCGCGCCAACCAAACCGATGCCGAGAAACGTCTCTGGTCGCGCCTGCGGAATCGCGCGCTCTCGGGTTTCAAGTTCAAACGCCAAATTCCCATCGGTCCCTACATTGTCGATTTCCTCTGCGAAGAACACAGACTTGTTGTGGAGCTTGATGGCGGGCAGCACGACGAGCGCGCAGCTAAAGACGCCATGCGTACACAATATCTCGAAGGACAGCGCTACCGGGTCATTCGCTTCTGGAATAACGACGCGCTGGCGAATACGGAGGGCGTGCTGACGATGATCCTCGATGCGTTGGGCGGAGAAAGGCCCTCACCCAACCCTCTCCCAGAGGGAGAGGGCTAGAAAGAGCGGCCCCTCTCCCTCTGGGAGAGGGAGGGACCCGTTGCGAAGCAACGGGAGGGTGAGGGCCTTCCTTCCCCCCCCCAAAGAAATCCCCACTTGTTCCGTCTACGCCCCATCCCATTTCCCGTCAGTCGCCTGTGTGTACGAGGGACGCGACGGGGAACGCCCCCGGCGCGTGGCAGGCGGACGGCACCCCGCGCTTGTGGCAGTAACGTGGCCGCAAACCCGGGGGGACGTGATGCAGGGCGCAGCCACTAGGAGCTGTGGTGTCGTTGTCGGATCGGACTTGTTTGCGGCGTAAAGTATTTTGCTACTTCGCTTCCCTTCGGGGACAATCAAGGACGTGCGTACCGCGGCGGCATTGGAAAGCGGGTCGTCACGATGAAAGTCTCTCGAAAATGCCGTGTGCGGGGCGTCCTCGGACGCTAAAAAACTAAACCTTTTGCGTTCGCGGTCGCCCCGCATCCCTTCGCCAACGAAGGGGCCGACGCAAACCCCCGGAAGCATGGCTTCGCGGGGCCATTCGCATTTGCCTCGGGATCGGCTCTAATGTCGTCGAAGAGCAGCGAAGGGCGATGGCGGCATGATCTTCACCAGTGACAATGCGTTCGGCGTCGCGCCGGAAATCATCGAGGCGATTTCACGCGCGAATGGTGGCGCGGTGCCGTCCTACGGCGACGACGAAATCACGAAGCGGCTGACCGCGCGGTTCAGCGACATCTTCGAGCACGAGGTTGCTGTCTTTCCGGTCGCCACCGGCACGGCGGCCAATGCGTTGGCGCTGGCGACGCTGACGCCGCCTCACGGGGCGATTTTCTGCCACAGGGACGCCCATGTGAATGTCGATGAATGCGGCGCGCCCGAGATGTTCACGGGCGGTGCGAAGCTCATCGGCATCGAAGGCGCGAACGGCAAGGTCGATGCGACCGCGTTCGAGGCGGCGCTTGCCGCGATCCCTGCCGGCGTCGTTCATCACGTGCAGGCAGCAACGCTGACGCTGACGCAATCGACGGAGGCGGGCACGGTCTATACGCCCGACGAGCTCGGCGCGCTGGTCGAGATTGCCGAGGCGCGCAAGCTCTCGGTCCATATGGACGGGTCGCGTTTCGCCAATGCGGTCGCCTCGACGGGCCTCACGCCAGCGCAGATGACCTGGAAGGCGGGCGTTGACGCGCTTTCCTTCGGCGCCACCAAGAACGGCGCGCTGGCGGCGGAAGCCGTCGTCTTTTTCGACCCGAAAATGGCTGCCGATTTCGCCTTCCGGCGGAAGCGCGCCGGGCATCTCTTCTCGAAGATGCGGTTTCTGTCGGCGCAGCTCGAAGCCTATCTCGAAGGCGGCTTGTGGCTCAGGCTGGCGCGTCACGCGAACGACATGGCGGCGCAACTGGCGGCGGGGCTCGGCGAGGTCGAAGGTGCTGTGATCCGCTTTCCGGTCGAGGCCAATGAGATTTTCGTGCGGCTGCCGGCGGCGGTGCTGAAACGGCTCAGGGTGGCGGGCGCGGCCTTCCACCCCTGGCCGATGGCCGATGACGACGCGGGCGGGCGAACGGTCCGCCTCGTGGCTTCCTTTGCCACAGAACCTTCGGATATCGAGGCTTTTCTGGGCGTCGCCCGGGCGGACCGAACGGCCTCTGGTTGAGGGTTCCTTAATCCTGCTCGCCTAGATTCTGTCTCTGCCGGACCTTTTTCCGGCGGGGAGCGGATGCGCATGGCCGACGCCAGCACGAAGCCGGATTTCGAGGCGATGATCGCGCAGGCGGAAGCCGCCATCGCGGCGCTGCGCGACAGCTATCGCGATCAGCTCGTCTGCGATGTCGCGGCGCTGTTCGAGGTCTGGGCGCAGCTTGAAGCGGGTATCGCGCCCGCCGAGGTTCTGACCGGCGTGCATGCGATCGCGCACAACATCAAGGGCCAGGGCGGCTCCTTCGGCTACGATCTCGTCACCTCGATCGGCGCTTCGCTCTGCGACTACATCCGCAGCGGCGACCGCACGTCGGCCGACGCGCTCAATGTCGTCTTCGCGCATATCAAGATTCTGAAGACGGTCGCCGACAACGACATTTCGGGAACAGGCGGCGAAACCGGCGAACGCATCGTCGCCAAGCTGCACGCCCTCACGCACTAGCTCCTCAACCCGTCAATCGCTCCAGATCGTCGAGTGCGCCTGCCAGCGTGTCGGCCGCCTTCGCCGCCGTGTCATCGGTCTTCGGTTCCGCAGCGGGGCGCACGGTCTCTGCCGCCGCCTCGTTCATGACGCGGGCCATTTCGCCGATCAGCACGTCCATTCGGAAAGGCTTCGAGACGAAGCCGTTCATGCCGGCG
>DASVNC010000295.1:0-12883 GCA_036384055.1 Parvibaculum sp. | reverse complement strand
GCGAAACCATCGCCACGGCGCGCGAGCGCCTGACGACCACGACGCGCGACCGCGCGACCGCCAAAGCCGCCGCGTCCGTGCCTGCGGAAGGCAGCCGGCTCTGGCTGCTCACCGGCCCCAACATGGCCGGCAAATCGACCTTCCTGCGCCAGAACGCTCTCATCGCCATCATGGCGCAGATGGGAAGTTTCGTGCCCGCCGAGGAGGCGCATATCGGCGCGGTGGACCGGCTTTTCTCCCGCGTCGGCGCCGCCGACGATCTGGCGCGCGGCCGCTCGACCTTCATGGTCGAAATGGTCGAGACGGCGGCGATCCTCAATCAGGCGGGCCCGCGCTCGCTCGTCATCCTCGATGAGATCGGCCGCGGCACGGCGACCTTCGACGGTCTGTCCATCGCCTGGGCCGCCGTCGAACATTTGCACGAGGCGAACAAATCCCGCGCGCTCTTCGCCACCCATTACCACGAGCTGACGGCGCTCGCCGAAAAGCTGCCCCATCTCGCCAACGCGACGATGCGCGTCAAGGAGTGGGAAGGCGATGTCGTCTTCCTGCATGAAGTGGGGCCGGGCGCCGCCGACCGCTCTTACGGCATACAGGTGGCAAAGCTCGCAGGCCTCCCCGCCGCCGTCGTCGAGCGCGCCCGCGACGTGCTGGCGATCCTCGAAAGCGATGAGCGCCACGACCGCGCCCATGTGCTGATCGACGACCTGCCGCTCTTCTCCGTCGCGCCGAAGCCTGCGCCAGCGCAAAAGGAAAGCGCCGTCGAGGCGGAGTTGAAAAAGATCAACCCCGACGACCTCTCGCCGAAAGAGGCGCTGGAACTGCTTTACAGGCTGCGGACGCTCGCGGCGAAACCCTGAAGCAAGGCCCTCACCCTCCCACCACCTGACGGTGGCGGGTCCCTCCCTCTCCCAGAGGGAGAGGGGCAAGATAAGCGATGTTCTTTTTTTAGCCCTCTCCCTCTGGGAGAGGGTTGGGTGAGGGCCTTCCTACTTCCGCGCCACGTAAATGCACTCGTCGCGCAGCAGCCCCCACTTCACTTCTTCCTCCGGCCTGCGCCGATATTCCTCGACCTTGAAGCCGGCTGCTTCGAGCTTCGACTTGAAGTCGCGGCCATAGAAGCGCCGGTGATCGGTGCCGCCGAAATGCACCATCCGCTCGTCGGGATCGGTGATGGCGGGGTTCTCGTAGGTTTCCTCGCGCGACAGGTTGATCGGCACCGAGAAAAACCCGATCCCGCCGGGCTTCAACACGCGGAACATTTCGCGCATCGCCAGCGCATCCTCGTCCACATGCTCGAAGACGTGATTGGCGATCACGACGTCGAACATGTTGTCCGGCCGGTCGATCTTCGTGA
Organism: Parvibaculum sp.; assembly: GCA_036384055.1. Taxonomy (GTDB): domain Bacteria; phylum Pseudomonadota; class Alphaproteobacteria; order Parvibaculales; family Parvibaculaceae; genus Parvibaculum. The sequence continues at coordinate 11,526 of DASVNC010000295.1, read as the reverse complement.
TGTCGAGGCGGAACTTGGCGATCGGCGAATAGAGATCGGCGGGCTCATATTTCGGATTGGTCTTCATCGCCCGCATCAGCCACTTCTCCGGCCCGAACTGGAGAATGCTTTTATCGCCGAGGTCGACGCCGTTGTCGTTGAGCCAGAGCTGGATCAGGCGGTGCCGCTCGCGGCTGCCGCAATTGGGGCAGCGCGTATCCCAGCGCGAGGGCCGGCCGACCGAAAGGAACGTGCCGTGATAGCCGCAGATCGGACAGTCGCGCGCGATCTTCTTGCGTGAAAACTGCGCGCGGTCTTTCCACCATCCCTGCAAAAGGCGGCTGAAAATCTTCCGTTTGTCGATCTCGGCATGTTGAGGCAAGGGGCGTTCCGTCCGCACATATTGAAACAAGCAGACATAGTTGGCATTGGCCCCCCCTTGTCAAGAAAAGGGCGCGGACGGAACGGACGGAACGAATCCCCAGGGCAGAAAGGCGTCAGAGCGTTTCAGGCGCCACATACATGTCGGAAATCGCCGTCTGCATGGCCTCGGCGCCCGCGACCGGCTTGCCGCCCTTGCAATCCTGCTTGCCGGTCATGAACGCGGCATCCGCTTTCTGCCAGTAAGGCAAACCCTTCTTGAAAGGCGTCAGGTCCTTGAACTGGTCCGAGAGCTTGGTGCAGAGGTCTTTGGCATCGCTCGTCGACATCGAGCTGTCGGTCGCGGCAAAGGCGGGAGCCGCCGCCATCGTCAAGGCGGCCGAAGCCGCCAGCGAGAGAATGATCTTGCGCATGATTTTCTCCTTTCATCGGGTTTTTGGGTCATCGGGTTTTTGGGTCATCGGGTTTTGGCCGCGCCGCCGGCATTCTTTGTCCGGAGCGCCGCGCCATGAAAAATCTTCCGCCGGGCCCGGGCCGAAACCTGTCGACATCGTGGCGGGAATGGGGCTTCGCTTTAAATCGCCGTAACCGTTCGGCCATGCTGAAATTTTGGTAACCGCCCGGTCATTTTTCGCCGCCCCGGAGCCCCCGGCGGCAACGACCTGTTCGTGACCCCGTGCTATACAGGGGCTCGCAGGGGCCGGACTGAATCGCCATGTCGGGCGAGCCGGGACGCACGGCCCCGGAGAAGATGAACCGCCGACCCGACAAGCAGGAATGCCGAACAATGGCCCGCATGCTGCCGAGCCTTCTGGAAATCGCCGATCCGGCCAGCATCCGTGCGGAGCTGGCGGAGGTGGCGGCCAAGCACAGAGGCAATGACGACGCCCTGAAGCGCGCCCTGGTCGACGTGCTGAAGCGCGCTTTGGCCGCCGGGCGCGCCAAGGCCCGCGAACGGCTGGAGCAGGGGGCCCATCGCGGTCGCGTCTGCGCCGAAAGCCTCTGCTATCTCCAGGACACGCTCATCCACCTGCTCCACGAATTCGCGATCACCGAAGTCTTCCCGGTGCCCAACCCGAGCAAGGCGGAAATGTTGTCCATCGCCGCCGTCGGCGGCTATGGCCGCGGCACGCTGGCGCCCGGTTCCGACATCGACCTGCTTTTCCTCCTGCCCTACAAGCAGACCCCTTGGGGCGAGAGCGTTGTCGAATACATGCTCTATGTGCTTTGGGATCTGGGGCTCAAGGTCGGTCATTCGACGCGCACGGTGGCCGATTGCGTCCGCCTGGCGCGCCAGGACTTCACCATCCGCACCGCGCTCCTCGAAGCGCGCTATCTCGACGGCGATGAAAAGCTCTTCGCGCTTTTCGAAAAGAAGTTCGACGAGGATGTCGTCAAGGGCACCGGCAACGAGTTCGTCGAAGCCAAGCTCGCCGAGCGCGACGGCCGTCATGCGCGCGCCGGCGAAAGCCGCTATCTGGTCGAGCCCAACGTCAAGGACGGCAAGGGCGGCCTGCGCGATCTCAATACGCTTTTCTGGATCGCCAAATATCTCTATCGCGCCAAGCAGGCCTCCGATCTCATCAAGGAGGGCGTCTTCACCCGCGAGGAATATGAAGCCTTCCGCAAGGCGGAGGATTTTCTCTGGGCGGTGCGCTGCGAGCTGCACTTCATCACCGGCCGCGCCGAAGACCGCATCACCTTCGATCTTCAGACCGAAATGGCCTCGCGCCTGGGTTATCACAGCCATGCCGGCCTGAAGGCGGTCGAGCGATTCATGAAGCACTACTTCCTGACCGCCAAGACCGTCGGCGACCTCACGCGCATTTTCTGCGCCGCGCTCGAAGATCAGGAGCGCAAGAAAAAACCGGGCTTCCGCGGCTATATGCGCCGCCTGCGCCGCAACAAGATCGTCAAGGGCTTCAAGCTCGAAGCAGGCCGCCTCGCCTTCACCAGCGACAAGGTGGTGGAAAAAGAGCCGGTCAACCTCATCCGCATCTTTCACGTCGCCGAAGAAGACGATCTCGAAATCCATCCCGATGCGCTGAAGCTCGTCACCCGCTCGCTGAAATATATCGACGCCGACCTCAGGAAGAACGAGGAGGCGAACCGTCTCTTCCTCGAAATTCTGATCTCGCACAAAACGCCCGAGCACACGCTGCGCCTGATGAACGAGGCAGGCGTGCTCGGCCGCTTCGTGCCGGATTTCGGCCGCATCGTCGCGCTGATGCAGTTCAACATGTATCACCACTACACCGCCGACGAGCATCTGCTGCGCGCCATCGGCATTCTCGCGGAAGTCGAGAAGGGCGCCGGCCGGAACGAGCATCCGCTCGCCACCGAGCTGATGTCGAAGGTGCAGAGCCGCGCCGTCATGTACATGTCGATCTTCCTGCATGACATCGCCAAGGGCCGCGAGGAAGATCATTCCGATGCCGGCGAGCGCATTGCGCGCCACCTGTGTCCGCGCCTCGGCATGAGCGCCGGCGAAACGGAAACGGTCGCCTGGCTGGTGAAGAACCATCTCGTCATGAGCGACGTCGCCCAGAAGCGCGACATCTCCGATCCGCGCACGGTGCGCGACTTTGCCAATCTGGTGCAGAGCCCCGAACGGCTGAAGCTGCTCTACATCCTCACCGTCGTCGACATCACCGCCGTCGGCCCCGGCGTCTGGAACGGCTGGAAGGCGCAGTTGCTGCGCGAACTTTATTTTGAAACCGCCGCCGTCATTCAGGGCGGCGAGAGCCTGCTCAATCGCGCCGGCCGCGTCGCCGAAGCCAAGGCCGCGCTTGGCCAGCGTCTGGCCGACTGGCCGGAAGCCGACCGCGCCGTCTACATCGCCCGCCACACCGACGGCTACTGGCTGGCCTTCGACGCGACCATTCACGAGCGCCATGCGCGTCTCGTCGCCGGCGCGCAGGATGTCGGCCTCACCATCGCCGCCCAGCCCGAGCCGACGCGCGACGTCACCGAGCTGACGCTTTATACGCAGGACCATCCGGGCCTTTTCGCGCGCTTCGCGGGCGCCTGCGCCATCCTCGGCATGAACATCGTCGATGCGAAGATTTTCACCACGCGCGACGGCATGGCGCTCGACATGCTGTGGGTGCAGGACGAGGCGGGCGGGGCGGTCGCCGAGCCCCGCCGCATCAAGCGCCTGGAAGAGACGATCCATCAGGTGCTGTCGGGCGAAGTGCTGCCGCCGGAACTGATCGAGCAACGCTCGAAGCGCGAAAGCCGCACGTCGGCATTCCAGGTCGCGCCGCAGGTCTATATCGACAACGAGGCGTCCGACGCCTTCACGGTCATCGAAGTGAACGGCCTCGACCGGCCGGGCCTTCTCCACGCGCTGACCCGCGCGCTCTTCCACCTCGGCCTCACCATCGGCTCGGCCCATGTCGCGACCTATGGCGAGCGCGTCGTCGACGTCTTCTATGTCAAGGACGTCATCGGCCACAAGGTGACGAATGCCAACAAGCGCAAGGCCGTCGAGCGCCACCTGATGGAGGCGCTGACCGATCCGATGCAGAAAGCCCGCCCCGCCAAGGCGCGCCGCCGCGAAGAAATCGTGGCGGCGGAATGAATTTGCGGCGCGGCGCATCGTTTCCGATCTTCACCTCCCCCTCAAGGGGGAAGGACTTTGCGCAACGGATATTTTCGGCATGAGCCTCATGCGTTCCGCTGCCGTCGTCGGCGGCACCACTCTCGTCTCGCGCGTGCTGGGCTTTCTGCGCGACATGATGGTCGCGGCGGCGCTCGGCACCGGCCCCATCGCCGACGCCTTCTTCGTCGCCTTCCGTTTCCCCAACATGTTCCGCGCCATCTTCGCCGAAGGCGCTTTCAACACGGCCTTCGTGCCGCTGTTTGCCAAGCGGCTGGAAGGCGAGGGCGAAGTGTCGGCGCGCCAGTTCGCGGAAGAAGCCGTTTCCGTTCTTGTCGCCGCGCTTCTGCTGCTCACCATCGTCTTTGAAATCGCCATGCCCTGGCTGATGTGGCTTTTCGCGCCGGGCTTCGGCGACGATCCGCAAAAGCACGCCTGGGCGGTGCAGTTCACCCGCATCAACTTTCCCTACCTGCTGTTCATTTCGCTGACCGCCGTGCAGGCCGCGATCCTGAATTCGCTCGGGCGTTTCTTCGCGGGTGCGGCCGCGCCCGTCATGCTCAACATCACGATGATCGTCGCGCTGTGGTTCGTCGTGCCGCTGGCAACCAACCCCGGCCTTGCGCTGTCATGGGGCGTCACGGCGGCCGGCATCATCCAGTTCGTCTGGCTGGCGATCTCCTGCCACCGGGTCCACATGTCGCTGCATCTGCGCCTGCCGCGCATGACGCCCGATGTGAAGCGGCTATTGAAGCTCGGCCTTCCCGGCATCGTCTCGGGCGGCATCGGCCAGTTGAACCTGACCATCGGCACGATGATCGCCTCGCTGCAGGCGGGCGCCGTCTCCTGGCTCTATTATGCCGACCGCATCTATCAGCTGCCCTTGGGCGTCATCGGCATCGCCATCGGCGTCGTGCTGCTGCCCGATCTTTCGCGGCGTCTGCGCGCGGGGGACGATGCGGGCGCGCATTGGAGCCAGAACCGCGCCATCGAATTCTCGATGCTGCTCACCCTGCCTGCCGCCGTCGCGCTTGCGGTCATTCCCTTCGAGATCATCCAGGTGCTGTTCGAGCGCGGAAAGTTCGGCGCCGCCGACACCCATGCCACCTCGATGGCGCTTCTCATCTATGCGATCGGGCTCCCCGCCTTCGTCCTCAACAAGATTTTCTCGCCCGCCTTCTATGCGCGCGAGAATACGAAGACGCCGCTGCAATTCGCCGCCGTCTCGATTGCGGTCAACATCGCGTCGAGTCTCATCCTCTTCCGCTTTTTCGGCTTCGCCGGCATCGCCTGCGGCACCACGCTTGCCGCCTGGACCAACACGACCCAGCTCGGCCTTCGTCTCTGGCGGCACGGACACTTTGTCCCGGACGCGCAATTGATGAAGCGCCTGCCGCTGGTGCTTGCGGCGTCCGCCGGCATGGGCGCGGTGCTCTGGCTCGGCGCCGATCTGCTGACGCCCTGGTTCGGACGCCGCTTCCTGATGAGCGTCTCGGTCCTCACCGGTCTCATCGCCGGCGGCGCTCTGGTCTATGCGCTCTTCTGCCAGCTCACCGGCGCCGCCAAACTCGCCGACTTCCGCCGCGCCATCCGCCGCTGAAAATAAAACGGCCCCCAACAACTTTCCCTCGTTGGGGGCCGCCGCATCTCGCGTCGCATTGGAGGAAGGAGATTACTCCGCCGCGCCGCGCAGATCTTTCAGTCCGAGCCTTTCGGCGACGCCCGTGCCGTAAGCCGGATCGGCTTTCGTGAAGTGGCCGATCTGGCGGCGCTGGATCTCTTCCGGCACGCTCGCCATCGCACCCGCAATCGCATCCATCAGCGAGGCCTTCTGCGCCGCCGACATCAGCCGGAAGAGATTGCCGGCCTGTGTGTAGTCGTCGTTGCCGTCGCGGTGATTGTAACGATCGGCGTCGCCGGAGATTTTCAGCGGCGGTTCCTTCACGCTCGGGTCTTCCTTCGGCCCGCCGAACGAATTCGGCTCATAGTTCACCGCGCCGCCCGCATTGCCGTCAAAGCGCATATGACCGTCGCGGTGATAGCTGTTGACGGGCGCAAGCGGCCTGTTGACCGGCAGGGCTTCCGCATTGACGCCGACGCGGTAGCGATGCGCATCCGCATAGGAGAAGATGCGGAACTGCAGCATCTTGTCGGGGCTGTGCGAAATGCCGGGCACGACATTGGCGGGCGAGAAGGTCGATTGCTCGACCTCCGCATGATAATTATCCGGATTGCGGTTGAGCTCCAGCACGCCCGCCTCGATCAGCGGATAGTCCTTGTGCGGCCAGACTTTCGTCAGGTCGAAGGGATTGTAGGCAGTCTTCTCGGCGTCGGCCTCCGGCATCACCTGCACCATCACGCGCCACTTCGGAAAATCGCCGCGCTCGATCGAGGTGTAGAGATCGCGCTGATGGCTCTCGCGGTCCTCGCCGATGAGTTTGGTCGCCTCCGCCTCGCTCAGGTTCTCGATCCCCTGCATCGACTTGAAATGGAACTTCACCCAGAAGCGCTCGTTCCGCGCATTGATGAAGCTGTAGGTATGCGAGCCGAAGCCATGCATGTGGCGGAGCGTCTTCGGGATGCCGCGGTCGGAAAAGAGGATCGTCACCTGATGCAGGCTCTCGGGCGACAGCGACCAGAAGTCCCACATCGCCGTCGGGTTGCGCAGATTGGTGCGCGGATCGCGCTTCTGCGTCCGGATGAAATCGGGGAACTTGTAGGGGTCGCGCACGAAGAAGACCGGCGTGTTGTTGCCGACGAGATCCCAGTTGCCTTCCTCGGTGTAGAATTTCAGCGCAAAGCCGCGCACGTCGCGCTCGGCGTCCGCCGCGCCGCGTTCGCCCGCCACCGTCGAGAAGCGCAGGAAGACCGGCGTCTCCTTGCCGTTGTGCTGGAAGAGCTTCGCCTTGGTGTATCTCGTGATGTCGTTGTTGACGCGGAAAGTGCCGTAGGCGGCCGAGCCTTTCGCGTGGACGACGCGCTCAGGGATACGCTCGCGGTTGAAATGGGCGTGCTTCTCGAAAAGCTGCCAGTCCTGAACGAGCAGCGGCCCGCGCGGACCCGCCGTCAGCGCGTTCTGGTTGTCGGCAACGGGAATACCGGCGCTGGTCGTCAGCCGCCCGCCCGTCTTCGCCTGATCCGGCTTTTTCGTCTGATCTGATGTCTTGCTCTGGTCGCTCATGGCCTGGCTCCTAGTTGAGAACCGTTCTAATCTATGAAGCGCCCCTGCCTTCGTCAAGAAGTTTTAGAATAATTCTAAAATGTGGCAGCGCCGCTGCCCTTCCGCGAGGGTTGCCTTCCCCCCGCCGCCGCCGCATAAACCTCGCGGCCCGCGCCGGCAAAGGCGGCGGGCGCCCAGCCACGGACAGTTTCGAATGGATAAGCCCACAAACCGCGTATTTTCCGGTGTCCAGCCGACCGGAAACCTGCATCTCGGCAACTACCTCGGCGCGATCCGCAACTTCGTCGGCCTGCAAGACACGCATGAATGCGTCTACTGCGTCGTCGACATGCATGCGATCACGGTCTGGCAGAACCCGAAGGAACTGGCGGCCAACACGCGCGAGGTCGCGGCCGCCTATATCGCGGCGGGCATCGACCCCGAAAAGCACATCATTTTCAACCAGTCCAAGGTCTCGGCCCATGCCGAGCTTGCCTGGATCCTGAACTGCGTCGCCCGCGTCGGCTGGATGAACCGCATGACCCAGTTCAAGGACAAGGCGGGCAAGGACCGTGAGAAGGCGTCCGTCGGCCTCTACACCTATCCGGTGCTGATGGCCGCCGACATTCTGGCTTACCGCGCCACGCACGTGCCGGTCGGCGAGGACCAGAAGCAGCATCTGGAGCTCGCCCGCGACGTCGCCCAGAAGTTCAACAACGACTTCGCCGAAAGCGGCGGCGCCGATTTCTTCCCGCTGCCCGAACCGCTCATCATGGGCGAGGCGACCCGCGTCATGAGCTTGCGCGACGGCACCAAAAAAATGTCGAAGTCCGACCCGTCGGATTATTCGCGCATCACGCTGTCGGACTCGGCCGACGTCATCGCGCTGAAAATCCGCAAGGCCCAGACCGATCCCGAACCCCTGCCGGAAACCGTCGAGGGGCTGGAAGGCCGCGCCGGGGCCGACAATCTCGTCGGCATCTATGCAGCCCTTGCCGGCATCGCCAAGGCGGAGGTTCTGGTGAAATTCGGCGGCCAGCCTTTTTCGGCCTTCAAGCCGGCGCTGGCCGAACTCGCGGTCGATAAACTTTCACCCATCACCAGTGAAATGAGCCGCATGATGACGAACGATCAGGGCTATATTGATGCGGTGCTCGAACGCGGCGCCGAACGCGCCCGGGCGATCGCGGAGCCGATCTACCAGCGGGTGCGCGAGATCGTCGGCTTCATCTGAGCCTTTAATTGGGGCCCGCCGCTCCCCACTTGTCGCGAAGCGGTGAACGACAGAGCAGGAGCCCTTCCCCCGATGGCTTTCCGTGACAATGCGGCCCGCGTCCGCGATTGGGGACGCGACAGCATCGGCTCTCTGCGCGACTGGGCCCGCCGCCGCTGGATGTATCGCAAGGGCTTCTCGTTCGGCGGCGCCGATGGCCTCGGTCAATCGGGCGCGCGCCCCGGCTTCTTCTCGCGGCTGAACCAGCCAGGCGTCGGCGGCATCGTCTGGCGCGCGGCGGTCGCCATCCTCGTCGTCGTCGTCCTCTATTATCCGATCGGCATGCTGATCGTGAACCGGATCGACGACGATCCGGATTTCGCCGCGTCGGGCGAGGACGCCGCGCCCAAGGGCGGCAGCGCCGCCGTCGCCATCATGGCCGCGCTCATCGACCGCGAGGTCAACGAGAATTCCTGGACCGCCAACGATCCCTTCTTCCAGCCGGGCTCGATGCTCGACAACATGCCGAACTTCCAGACCGGCATCATGTCGGCGCTCGCCCGCTTCTCCTTCGAGATGACAGATCAGGTGGGCCGCACGCGAGGGTCGAGCGAAGCCGACCCCGATCTGCAAAAGGCGGCGGGCCTGCTGCAATATCCCGCCGACGTCTGGATATGGAACCCCACCGTCTCGCTCGCGCCCCGCGCCAGTTCCGAGTCGCAATACCGCCAGGCCCGCCGCGCGCTCCTGCGCTACAACGCGCGCCTTGCCGCCGGCAACGCCAACTTCGAAACCCGCTCCGACAATCTGATGGCGACGCTCGACCGCATGGCGTCCGACCTCGGCTCGCAATCGGCCGTCCTCGACGACGAGGTGCGCGAGCATTCGGGCGACTTCATCGACACGAATGCCGACGATGTCTTCTACGCCACCAAGGGCAAGCTTTACGGCTACTACCTTCTCCTGAAGGCGCTGGACGATGACTTCTCGGACGTCATCAAGGAAAAGGGCCTGCAGAAAAACTGGGCCCAGATGCTCGACACCTTCCGCGAAGGCGCGACGCTCTCGCCCATCGTCGTCTTCAACGGCCGTCCCGACGCGATGTTCATGCCGAGCCACCTTGCCGCGCAAGGCTTCTACCTGCTGCGCGCCCGCACCCAGCTCCGCGAAGTGACCAACATCCTGCTCAAGTGAGCAGGATGTTGGTCATCCCGGCGAAAGCCGGGATCCATCTGCCTTCCGTTTCACCGAAGCTGATCCTTGCCGCGTCTCTCCCGGAATGGCAGCATCGGCGCCATGACAGAGACCGCCGTCCCTCGCGCCGTTTCCGCCGCCAAGCGCCGCAAGTTCCTTGTGATCGCCGACGGCACGCCCGAATCCGAAGTCGCCATCCACTTCGCCAGCCTGCGCGCCCAGCACACCAACGGCGTCGTCACGCTGCTCGCCGTTCTCGAACCGGCCGACAGCGCCGCCCAGTGGCTCGGCGTGCAAAACCTGATGCGCGAGGAAGCGCGCGGCGAAGCCGAAGCCGTCCTCCACAAGCTCGCCGCCCATGTGAACGACTATGCCGGCATCATGCCCGAACTGGTGATCCGCGAAGGCCGCCTCGCCGACGAGATCCACAAGTTCATCGAGGAAGACCGGGACATCGCGATCCTCGTGCTGGCGTCGGGCACCGGCAAGGACGGCCCCGGCCCGCTCGTCTCGACCATCGGCGCCAAAGGCTTCCCCATCCCCGTCACCGTCGTCCCCGGCACGCTGACCGAAGACGCGATCCGGGCGCTGGCGTAACCGTCGTCGTCATTGCGAGCGCAGCGAAGCAATCCGGTCTTTGACTTGCGGCTATCTGGATTGCCGCACCCAGGAGCCTGTCCTTGGGCGTGCCTCCGGCACAACCCGAGGGGGCCTCGCAATGACGATTCCACCTGAATCAAAAACGCTCTGTAGACTGAATGCCTCAACTCCTCGGCCTCGCGACGACACGCCGCCGCAAACCCCACCACGGCTGTCGTACCGGGACTTGATCCCGGTACCCATCTTTCCCTGTCACCACCTCAAACCGTCATGGCCCGACTTGATCGGGCCATCCACGACTTCCTGTCTTTTGTCATCGCGCAAACTCACACCCGTCCGGCGCTCACCCACGCGGAAATTGCAATTCCTCAGAGGCCGGATGATTTGAGGCGTGCGAGCACCGTTTCATACACCGCGCTTTTGTCCCGCTTGCCCACGGCGATGACGATCACGGTGACGATGGCATCCTCGACCCTGTAGACGAGGCGCATGCCGGCTTTTCTCAACTTGATCTTGTAGCAGTCCTTCATCCCGGCGAGTGCGCTCGCCGGGATGCGGGGGTTCTCCAGAACCTTGGCGAGCTTTTTTTCAAACTGTGTTCGGACCGAACCGTCGAGCCTGCGCCATTCCTTCAGGGCGTCCTCGTCGATTTCAAGCCTATAGGTCATGCAGGTCCGCAAGCGTCACGGCGATTGTGTTGTTGCCCTCGCGCGCGCGGACCGTTTCGCGATCCTCGGCATCCTCAAGTTCCTCGATGAGCTTCTCCACAAGCGCCTCCAGCTCCCTCCGCTTCATGACGGAGTCCTCGTAGGTGCTGGCGTCGATGCAGTAAAACTCGGGCGTATTGTGATTGAGGATGGCAATTGTCCCGCCCGCCTCCCGAACGACCCGCGATGGGTTCTTCTTGAGTTCTGAGATGCTTGCCGATTTCTCGGCCAGAATGGTGCTGGGCATGGCGTTCCCCTTGGACGGCTCGGGTCGGACACAAATAAGACCTGAAAAAAGTTTTTATATAGGTCTTAATACAGACTGTAAAGACGCGGGGTGCGGTCCATTTGTCCTCCCCGGCGGCGCTTGATTCCCCGCATCTCCCGGTCCATCTATATCCCGTCATTCCGCCGCTAACCCATGCGGCCAACAAGGCTTTTGGCCGCATCCGGCCCCCGAGGCGCATCATGTTCATCCAGACCGAAGCCACGCCGAACCCGGCGACCCTGAAGTTCCTGCCCGGCCGCGAGGTGATGGGCGAGGGCCATGTCGCCGATCTGCCGGACGCCGAGGCCGCCAAACGCTCGCCGCTCGCGATGCGGCTTTTCGCGGTCGAGGGCGTGACGGGGGTTTTCCTCGGCTCCGACTTCATTACGGTCACGAAGTCGGGCGGCGAGTGGCAGCACCTGA
>DASVNC010000294.1:0-2397 GCA_036384055.1 Parvibaculum sp. | reverse complement strand
CTTCAGCGCCGGAAAGAGCGTCTTGGCGAAGGTGCCCATGTAGAGCACGCGGCCGCCGCGGTCGAGGCCTTGCAGCGAGGCGAGCGGTCGGCCGGTATAGCGATACTCGCTGTCGTAATCGTCTTCGAGAATCCAGCTCTGCTCGCGCCGGGCAAAGTCGAGAAGCTGGAGGCGGCGCTGCAGCGACAGCGTGACGCCGAGCGGGAACTGATGCGAGGGGGTGACGTAGATGAGGCGCGGCACTCTGCGCATGGCGATGCCGGCATCGACGTCGATGCCTTCGCCGTCGACGGGCACGGGGACCAGCTGCGCGCCTGCGCCGAGAAAGGCGCCGCGCGCGCCGAGATAGCCCGGCTCCTCGATCCAAACATTGTCGCCGGGGTCGACGACCATGCGCGCGGCGAGATCGAGCGCGGCCTGCGCGCCCGTCGTCACGATCACCTGATCGGGATTGCAGGCGACGCCGCGCGCCGCGCCGGCATGGGCTGCGATCGCCTCGCGCAACGGGCGGAAGCCTTCGCCGGTTTCATAGCCGAATAATCCGTTGCGTGGGTCGCGGGCGCGGCGGGCCAGAAGGCGGCTCCACAACGCCGCCGGAAACTGGTCGATGGCGGGCAACCCGTGCTGGAAGGCGCGGCCTTGCCCGCGGTCATAGCGCGGCACGCTGCGTTTTACCGACGACATGGCTTCGCCGCGCCGGGACAGCGTGGCGACGGTTTCGGGTTTCGCCTCGCGGCCGTTCGGGCGCGGCTTGCCGACTTCGAGCAGGCGGTCAGGCAAGGCGGCGGCGACCCTGGTTCCGGCGCCCACCTGACCTTCGAGATAGCCTTCGGCCGCGAGCTGTTCATAGGCCGAGAGCACGGTGTTGCGGCCGACGCCGAGATCGGCGGCGAGGATGCGTGAGGAGGGCAGGCGCACGCCGGCGGCGAGGCGTCCGTCGAGGATGGCGCTCCGCAGAGCGTCGTAGAGTTGGCGGTAGAGCGGAGCGGGCGCGTCCGGATCGAGATCGAGCGTGCCGAGCGGAAGAGGCGAGCGAAGCATGGCGGTGGCTCCGGGGAGCGGTTCAGTGGTTCCTTTATATTCCCATGAATGGACCTTTAGATAGGTCCATTTTCTGCCAGGCTGACCGCTCATTCAGCCGTTCGTTTTCGTCCGGGAAGGAAACCTGTCGTGACCGACTATCAGACCTCCGCCATCCACAGGCCGCGCCAGCGGGCCATGCGGGCGCATTACGACCGCGCGACGGCGCATGGCATTCTCGATGCCGGCTTTGTCGCGCATGTCGCCTTCATGAGCGAGACGGGGCCGGTGGCGATGCCGATGTTCCATGTGCGCGATGGTGAAAGCGTTCTGCTGCACGGGTCGCGCACCAGCCGGTTTATGCGCGTGCTGTCGGCGGGCGCGCCGATGTGCCTGACCGTGACGCTGATCGACGGGCTGGTGCTGGCCAAGAGCGCCTTTCACCATTCGATGAACTATCGCTCGGTCATGGTGCATGGCCAGGCGGCGCTTGTGCCTGCCGACGAGAAACTGGCGGCATTGGCCCTGTTCGTCGAGCGGGCCCAGGCGGGCCGGTCTCGCGAGGCGCGGGCGCCGAACGCGCAGGAACTGAAGGCGACCGACGTGCTGCGGCTGCCGCTCGTCGAAGTCGTGGCCAAGGTGCGGACCGGCGGGCCGCTCGACGATGCGGAAGACATGGCTTTGCCCGTCTGGACGGGCGTCATCCCGCTTGAACTCAAGCCGGGCGCGCCGGTCGAGTGGCCGGGAAAGGCTGGCTAAGGAGCAGGAGGCCGGGGTCTGCGGGGACGCCGCGCGACGCGGCGTTTTGGCTGAGATCGAGTGTTGCGCGGGCGCGCCGGCAGGCATAGGTTCAGCCGCTTTTTGCAGAGGAGAGGCTCCTCTGGGAAGCGGTCCCTTGCCGCGTGCGCGGCTTTGCCGGCTTCGCACGCCTTATGGAGTGAAGATCATGGCCTTCCTTTCGGACTCGCTGAAGCGCATCAAGCCGTCGGCAACGATTGCCGCGACCCAGAAAGCGCGCGATCTGAAAGCGGCGGGCGTCGATGTGATCGGCCTCGGCGCGGGCGAACCGGACTTCGACACGCCGGACAACATCAAGGCGGCCGCCATCGCGGCGATCCAGCGCGGCGAGACGAAGTACACCGACGTTGGCGGCATTCCGGAGCTGAAGAAGGCCATCGCCGCGAAGTTCAAGCGCGAGAACGGGCTCGACTACAAGCCCGAACAATGTTTCGTCGCGCCGGGCGGCAAGCCGATCATCTTCAATGCGATGCTGGCGACGCTGAACCCCGGCGACGAAGTTGTGATCCCGGCGCCCTACTGGGTGTCCTATCCCGACATCGTCGCGCTGCTCGGCGGCACGCCCGTTATCGCGCGGGC
>DASVNC010000293.1:0-2278 GCA_036384055.1 Parvibaculum sp. | reverse complement strand
GGCATCCGCCCGCCAGCCGGGGGCCCGCTCGCGCAGATTGGCGATGAAGCCATATCCGTCGGTGTTGCGGCCCTCGAGACCCTGCGGCGTCGTGACGATGGTGTTGACCGCCTTGAGGCGCGCGGCGGTTGCATCGTGGCGCATCAAGGCGGCAAAGACCGCTTCCTTATGCGGCACCGTGACATTGGCGCCGACGAAGCCCCAATCGTTCAGGCTGCGAAGCGTGACCGTCAGTTCTTCCGGCGGCACGGCGAGACGCTCATAGACCGCGGCTTCGACGCCATAGGTCTTGATCCAGTAGTTATGAATAAGCGGCGACCGGGAATGGGCAATCGGCCAACCGATGACACAGACCTTGCGGATCATGCGGGCGCTAATCCCTGACGACGAGGTGACGGCGAAGCTCCGGCAGAAGGGCGAGCAAAGGCAGCCCCAATATTGTGAAATAATCGCCGTCGATTGTGTCGAAAAGCTGGATACCCGGGCCTTCAAGTTGGTAGCAGCCGACGCTGGTTTTAACTTTATCCCCCAGCAAACCAAGGTACTCGTCAAGAAATACGTCCGAAAAGGAACGCATGGCGAGATGCGCCTGACCGATGTGACGCCAGACGATCGCACCGTCCCGGGCCAGCACGACGGCGCTGTGGAGCGTATGGGTGCGGCCGCGAAAGGCGATCAGATTGGCGCGCGCCTCGGCCACGTCGCGCGGTTTGTCGTAACGCTTGCCGGCGCAGGACAGGATCTGATCGGCGCCAATGACGAAGGTGCCGGGTTCGGAGGCGGAAACCGCCATCGCCTTTTCCCCGGCAAGCTGCAAGGCCAGGGCGTCGGTATCCGCCGGGGTGTCGCCCGCCGCGAATCTTTTTTTCACTGCATCTTCATCAACCCGCGAATCCCGCACTTCAAAGGCGAGACCGGCATCGGCAAGCAGGCGCGCGCGCACGGCGCTGCCGGAGGCGAGGATCAGGCGGGGGGCGGCTGCCGGCTGGAGTTTCAAGGGGCGCGCCTCAATTCACTTTCTGGCGTTCACTGTAGAGATTGAGAACGGCGGCGGCCGTCTCTTCAATCGAGCGGCGGGTCACGTCGATGACCGGCCAGGCGTGGCGGGCAAAGAGGCGGCGGGCGAAGGCGACTTCCTCGCTGACGGCATCGCGGTCGACATAGCTCGTCTCGGTGTCTTCGTGAAGCGAGAGCAATCGGTTTTTGCGGATCTGGATCAGCCGGTCGGGGCTCGTCGTCAGGCCGACGATCAGCGGATGGGTCGCGGTTTCAAGATCGGGCGGGAGAATGACGCCCGGCACAATCGGAATATTCGCCGCCTTGACGCCGCGATTGGCGAGGTAAATGCAGGTCGGCGTTTTCGAGGTGCGGCTGACGCCGACCAGAATGATGTCGGCATGGTCGAGGTCGCCGGCCGACTGACCGTCGTCATGGGCCATCGTGTAGTTCAGGGCCTCGATGCGGCCGAAATACTCGGCATTCATCGCGTGCTGGGAGCCCGGCTTGTGGGAGCTTTCCTTGCCGAGATAAGCGCCGAGCGCCAGCATGACCGGATCGAGGACCGAGATGCAGGGCGTGTGCAGCTCCTTGCAGCGGGCCTCGAGGCGCTGGCGCAGCTCGTCGTTCACCATCGTGAACATGACGATGCCGGGCGCGGCCTCGATCTCGGCGAGCACTCTTTCCAGAAGTTTCGGACCGCGGACCAGCGCATAGACATGCTCGATCGGCTGGGCGTCTTCATATTGGGCGCAAGCCGCGCGGGCGACCGCGTTCAGCGTTTCGCCGGTTGCGTCCGAGACGAGATGAAGATGGAAGACGCGCTTAGCCGTCATGAGGTCTCCGGGCTTTGCGCGAGCGGCAAGCCCTGCGCGCCGGTAAGCTACCGATGCGGGCGGGTTGCGGCCAGCGCTTTCGCAGGCAACAGGCTTCGCGGGAACATAGGGTCCAGCCTGTGGATTGCTGTGTTTAACGGGTGTAAATGGCCTCGCGGCGGACGGCCATACCGGGCCCTACCGGAAATGTGCTTTCGCTCCACGCTTCCATCAGGCGGTTTACAAAACGGCGGCGGCTCGCGGAAAAGCGGGGATTGTTTGAAGGGTCGCGGCGGCCATACCGTTTGTCCCCGCTCTTCGACTTATTCGCGCGCGGGCCATCCACAGCCTAAGTCGCGGCCAATGCTCGCATCTCGGCGGGGTGGGCTGAATTTCTGCACAGGACATGCGATAGAAGGCGCCGCCGACACGCAAGCCGTGCGAAGATCGGCGGCTTGTGGATGGAA
>DASVNC010000292.1:0-14744 GCA_036384055.1 Parvibaculum sp. | reverse complement strand
GGATGCGCGCCTGCGGGCCGGGCGGTCTCAGTGAGCGACCTGTCGAAGGCCGCGAGCCAGTCCTCGCCCTCGGCGCCGCGCCCCAGGGCTGCCGAGACGCGGCGCACATTGGCGCGGATATCGTCGAACGTCGCCGCGTCGCCGACCTGCAGCACCGGAACATGGGCGCGGCGCAGAATATCGAGCGTGAAGGGCGAGGAATAACGATGCGCGAGCACGAGGTCCGGCTTGAAGGACAAAATCTCTTCCGCCGAGGCGTCGTTGAGCGGGATGCCCCGGGCAAGATCGGAGACGGGTGAATCGTGCGGATCGGCGGAAACGCGGAAGACGGATTTGACAGTGCCCGGCGCGGCCAGCTCCAGCGCCAGAATGTCGGTGCAGAGGTTCATCGAGACGATGCGCAACGGGTACGCGCCCGCCTGCGCCGCCTGCGCGGCGACGCAGGAGGCGAGCGCGAGACACCAGACTTTCAAGGCGGTCTTCATGGTCTGCTCCGCGGGCGCGAGACATTTTCGCGCGGGCGCAGTCTATAGCGGTTCCCGGAAAACAGTGCAGCGGTTTTCCGCCGGGAACCGCTAGGGCGCCGTCGCTATGCCGCGCGTCAGCTGCAGGCGGACGACAAGCATGAGACCGGCGGCAAGCGCGAGGGCGGCGGCGAGGCCGAGCAAGCCGGCCGAATAGCTCTGCGTCGTTTCCTTGATCCAGCCGACGAGATAGGGCCCGGCGAAGCCGCCGAGATTGCCGAGCGAATTGATCATCGCGATGCCGGCGGCAGCGGCCGTGCCGCCGAGAAAGGCAGGCGGCAGCGCCCAGAAGGGCACGATGGCGACATAGACGCCGACGGCGGCCAGACCGATCGAGAGGATGACGAGCAGCGGCGAGGTGAAACAGGCGGCGCCGACGAGACCGAGCGCGGCGGCGAAAGCGGGAAGCGCCGTGTGCCAGATGCGCTCCTGGCCAAGGTCGCTGGAGCGGCCCCAGAGCGGCATCGCAATCGCGGCAACGAGATAAACGGCGGCGGCGATCCAGCCGACTTCGATGTTGGTGAAGCCGAGGCCCTTGACGATTTGCGGCAGCCAGAAGTTGGTGCCGTAGAGGCCGATGACGATGCCGAAATAAATGCAGCTCATCAGGATCACGCGCCGGTCCTTCAATGCCGACCAGAGGTCGTGGCGCGAATGGCCATGCGCGGCCTCGCGCTCGCGGGCGAGACAGCGGGCGATGCGCGCTTTCTCATCATCGGTGAGCCAACGGGCCTTTGCCGGACCATCCGGCAGGAAGCGCAGGACGGCGACGCCGAGAAGCAGCGCGGGGATCGCCTCGATCAGAAAGAGCCATTGCCAGCCAGCAAGACCGAGCAGTCCGTGAAAACCCAGAAGGTAAGACGAGAGCGGACCGCCGACGACGCTCGCCAGCGGAATGCCGATCAGATAGAGGCCGAGGTAGCGGGCGCGCAGCTCGGCCGGGAACCAGTAGGTGAGATAGAGGATCATGCCGGGCGAGAAGCCCGCCTCCGCCGCGCCGAGCAGGAAACGCAGGATGTAAAAACTCATCGGACCGCTGACGAATGCCATCGCGCCGGAGATGAGGCCCCATGTTACCATGATGCGGCAGATCCAGAAACGCGCACCGACCTTTTCGATGACGACGTTGGACGGCACCTCGAAGATGAAATAGCCGACGAAGAAAATGCCGACGCCCCAGCCGAAGATTTTCGGCGTGAAGCCGAGATCGGCGTTCATGGTGAGCGCGGCGAAGCCGACATTGACGCGGTCGAGAAAGCTCACCGTGTAGAGCAGGATCATGAAGGGAATGATGCGGCGGCTGGCGCGCGCGAAAAGACGGCGCTCGTCGTCTGTCAGCATATCGGTCACGGCCTGCCCTCCCCCAATTCCGCGAGCGACCATACGGGAGGCGGAGCGAGGTGGGAAGGCGGAGACATTTCCGTGCTCACCTCCACCCTCCAGGGGGAGGACTAGAAGTCAGTGGAGCGTTTTCAGGCCCTGAACGGCTGGCTTGGGCTGGCGGCTCTGGGTGAAGAGGCCCCAGAAGGCTTCCTCCGGATGCTGGCCCGGCACGCCGGGCGTGACGTCGTTGGCGCGCCAGGGGGCGTCGAAGGCCGAGAAATAGGAGAAGGTGCTGGCGGCGGACGGCTTCATCTGTTTTTCGAGCGCGCGCCAGAAGGCCGCCTGCTTCGCCTCGTCATAGCCCATGCCGGCGGGGCCGGTCGGCGTGCCGGTTTCCTTGACGATGATCGGCCCGCAGAAATCGTCCGCGAGTTTGCCCGTTACCTTGACGACAAAATCCGCCCAGTTGTCGGGACCGGCGGTGGCGAACCATTTCTCGAAAATGGGGTGGATGTTCACCAGCATGAAATCCATGTCGTCGCGGACATCGCTTGCGTCGCCGTCGAGGAACTGCGCGAAGGGCTCGGTGACGGTCAGGGGCACGCCGGGCACGCGCTGGCGCGTCAGATCGATATAGGTTTTGAGATTGTCCCAACCGCCGCGCTGGCCGAAGACGATCTCGTTGCCGAGCGACAGGCCGACGACGAGCTTCGGATATTTTTTCGCGGCGGTGAGGGCGTTGCGAAGTTCTTCCTGATCGGCGGGCGACCAGAGACCGATGATGACGGCCTTGAAGCCGAGTTCCTGCGCAACCTCGGGCACGAACTCGGCGCCGTCGCGGGCCGAGTAGGTGATGACGCCGTCGAAGTAAGGCCGCAGCGCCTTCAGGTCGGCGCGGACGCTTTCCTTGCTGGCCGGCGTCACATTGCCGTCGACCACGGTCAGCGCGGTCGGCGCGTAGGTCACGAAGCGGTCATGCGCCATCGCGCTTTCGAGGCGGGCAAGCGCGGGCGCGACGGCGGGACGCGGGCTGCACGGCTCGGCGGCAAAGGCGGAGGTGGCGACGAGCGACAGAATGACGGCGAGGAGGATGCGCATGGGCTGGAGCCTAGAGGGCGAAAGCGCCTTTGTCATGGCCCGTGCCGGGATTACGTATAAGGGTTACCGGGTGCTGTGAGGGCTTTCGCACTTCACCAAAACCACGGATGTCGTCCCGGGATTTAGTCCCGGGACCCATGACCACCCGGTGCATCAAGAAGCAAGATGGACCCCGGCTTTCGCCGGGGTGACACCGTCGCTCAGTCGAAGGCTTCGTCCCAGGTGCCCTTGGTCGAGGCCTTGGAGTATTCGGTGGCGCGGTTTTCGAAGAAGTTGGTGTGCTCGATGCCGTTCAGCATTTCGTCCATCCAGGGCAGCGGGTTCTTCTCCGTGCGGTAGATGGGCTGGAGGTTGAGCTGGATCAGGCGGCGGTCGGCGATGTAGCGGATGTAGCGCTTCACTTCGTCCGCGGACAGACCTTCGACGCCGCCCATCTCGAAGGCGAGGTCGATGAAGGCATCCTCGTGATGGATGATCGTCTCGCAGGCCTTGTAGATGTCGCGCTGCAATTCCTCGGTCCAGATTTCCTGGTTCTCGTCGATGAAGGTGCGGAAGAGCTTCACGATCGAATTGGTGTGCAGCGTCTCGTCGCGCGCCGACCAGGTGATGATCTGGCCCATGCCCTTCATCTTGTTGAAGCGCGGGAAGTTCATCAGGATCGCGAAGGAGGCAAAAAGCTGCACGCCTTCGGTGAAGGCGCCGAAGACGGCCAGCGTCTTCGCTATATCGGCCTTGGAGCCCATGCCCCATTCGCGCATGTAGTCGAACTTGTCCTTCATCTCCTTGTATTTCATGAAGGCTTCGTATTCGGCTTCGGGAATGCCGATGGTGTCGAGCAAATGCGAATAGGCGGAGATGTGGACCGTCTCCATGTTGGAGAAGGCGGACAGCATCATCGCCACTTCGGTCGGCTTGAAGATGCCCGAATAGTGCTTCATGTAGCAGTTGTTCACTTCGACGTCGGCCTGGACGAAGAAGCGGAAAATCTGCGTCAGCAAATTGCGCTCGCCGGGGGTGAGCTTTTTCGCCCAGTCCTTCACGTCGTCGGCCAGCGGCACTTCTTCCGGCAGCCAGTGAATGCGCTGCTGCGTCAGCCATGCGTCATAGGCCCAGGGGTAGCGGAAGGGCTTGTAGACGAGACGTTCTTCGAGAAGGGACATGGGCTTTCTCCGCTGCCGGTCAGGTCTTTGGCTGACCGGGGGAACAATGTTAGTCGGTCTTCGGTGCCTGCGCGTGGCTCGCTCGCGCGCGGGGCGGACTTTTCCACAGAAACTTCAGGGAGCGAGATATCCCCAATTTCGAGCGCGGCGCTCGATGCTTATTTATGTCGATCTCCGGGGTTGCGTTCCGCGCCCGCTGCCCTGGATCCCGGCACAAGGCCGGGATGACGGGGAAGGAAGACGTGGATGGCCCGGTCAAGCCGGGCCATGACGATGTCGGTTACTGGCAGGCCAGGCACTCGTCGTATTCCACCGTTTCGCGGCGGGCTTCGGTGGCGACCTGGTCGAGCGATTTCACGTCGAGTTTTTTCGCCGGGACGAGGTGGACGACTTCGGCTTTTTCGGCGCGCTGGATCGACAGCGAGCGGCAGTAGTAGAGGCTTTTGACGCCCTGCTTCCAGGCCATGAGATGCAGCTTGTGCAGGTCGCGCTTATGCACGTCGGCCGGCAGGAAGAGGTTGATCGACTGGGCCTGATCGACCATCGCCGCGCGGTCGCCCGCATGTTCGACGACCCAACGCTGGTCGAGTTCGAAGGCGGTCTTGAAAACGTCCTTCTCTTCGTCCGACAGGAAGTCGAGATGCTGCACCGAGCCGCCGTTGACGACGATGGAGGACCAGACGTCGTCGTCGTTGCGGCCCTTCTCTTCAAGGAGTTTCGTCAGATGGCGGTTGCGGACGTTGAAGGAGCCCGACAGCGTCTTGTGCGTGAAGCTGTTGGCCGCGATGGGCTCGATGCCCGGCGAGGTGCCGCCGGTGATGATCGAGATGGAGGCGGTCGGCGCAATCGCCGTCTTGTTGGAGAAGCGCTCGTGGAAGCCATATTCGGCGGCATCCGGGCAGGCGCCGCGCTCGTCGGCGAGTTTCTTCGAGGCGGCGTTCACGCCGTCCTGAATGGCCTTGAACATGCGCTTGTTCCAGACCTTGGCCATGACGCCCTCGAAGGGGATCATGTTGGCTTGCAGGAAAGAGTGGAAGCCCATGACGCCGAGGCCGACGGAGCGTTCGCGCGCGGCGGCATATTTGGCGCGGCTCATTTCGTCCGGCGCGCGGTCGATGAAATCCTGCAGCACGTTGTCGAGGAAGCGCATCGTGTCTTCGAGAATGTCCGGATTGTCCTTCCACTCGAAATAGGTTTCGAGGTTCAAGGACGAGAGGCAGCAGACGGCCGTGCGCTGCTGGCCGTGCTGGTCGATGCCGGTGGGCAGCGTGATCTCGGCGCAGAGGTTCGACGTCTTCACTTCGAGGCCGGCGAGCTTGTGGTGCTCGGGCCGGGCGTTGTTCACGGTGTCCTTGAAGACGATGTAGGGCTCGCCCGTTTCGATGCGCGAGGTCAACATGCGGATCCAGAGCGAGCGGGCCGACACGGTCTTCTGGACCGAGCGATCCTTGGGGCTCTTCAGTTCCCAGTCGGCATCGGCCTCGACGGCGCGCATGAAGGCGTCCGACACGAGAATGCCGTGATGGAGATTGAGCGCCTTGCGGTTCGGATCGCCGCCGGTCGGGCGGCGCATTTCCATGAACTCCTCGACTTCCGGGTGATCGACGGGCAGATAGACCGCCGCCGAGCCGCGGCGGAGCGAGCCCTGGCTGATCGCCAGCGTCAGCGAGTCCATCACGCGGATGAAGGGGATGATGCCGGACGTCTTGCCGTTGCCGCCCACCGTTTCGCCGATGGAGCGCAGATTGCCCCAATAGGAGCCGATGCCGCCGCCCTTGGCCGCCAGCCAGACGTTCTCGTTCCAGAGGCCGAGAATGCCTTCGAGGCTGTCGGAGGCTTCGTTGAGGAAGCAGGAGATGGGCAGGCCGCGCTGCGTGCCGCCATTGGAGAGCACGGGCGTCGCGGGCATGAACCAGAGTCTGGAGATGTAGTCGTAGAGCCGCTGGGCATGGGCCTCGTCGTCGGCATAGTAGGAGGCGACGCGGGCGAACAGATCCTGATAGGACTCGCCTGGCATCAGATAGCGGTCGTTCAGCGTCGCCTTGCCGAATTCGGTCAGGAGCGCGTCGCGCGAATGGTCGATCTTCACCCGGAAGCCTTCGGCGTGCTGGACGGCCTGATCCATCTCGCCGAAGGGCATCTCGGGCTCGGCTGTCGCGGCAATGTCGCCCTTGGGGCGGTGCGCGCCAGCGCGGCTCGGCGCCCGCTCGCCGGTGATGATGGCAGACAGATTGGCCTCGACCTCACTCATATCGATCACTTTCGACGTGTCGTTCAACATTCTGGTCCCCTATCGCCCCTTTTTGCGCCCGCTCCGCCGCCGCGAAAGGCGCAAAATCTCTCACCGGGCGAGGCCTAAGCCTCGCCGCCCCTCCGCCCAGACATGGACGGAACTCAAAATTTCGAGATGGCGCCGGTTTCAGCTAGCAGTGCTTCGCCGAAGCGCGGCGCGTCCAGATATAGTAGCTCAGCTTTGATTCACGTCAACGACTTGTGGCCGACGCCGAGGAAAATATTTAGTTAACAAGCGTGGGAATTCGCTTGGCCGGTGGAAAAACCGAGACTTATCAACAGGTTGATTCAGCGGAATGGACGGCGCGGCGCGGCTGCCCCGCGCCCGCCGCGCGATGCACTCTTCGCCACCGGCTGACGCCTGCGCGGATGCACAATAGCTGGCCGCAGGAGAGATGAGGCCGCGTCGGGGCTCAAGCAGGCAAAAGACGCCGACTCAAATCTGTCACGAAGGCGGCCTTGCCTTGAGGCGCGACGCCGGTGCTTTCCGGGTTGACGGGGCGGACCCGGCGAGGCCGAATGCGCAAACGATTGTCAGACAAAATTCCGGAGCGTTCATGTTCGACACCGCCGCGCGGCGCACGCTTTATCCCGATATCGAGCCCTACAACACGGGCACGCTGAAAGTCTCGGAGCTGCATACGATCTATTATGAGGAATCCGGCAATCCGGCCGGCAAGCCGGTGGCGATCGTGCATGGCGGGCCCGGCGGCGGCACCAACCCGACGATGCGGCGCACGCATGACCCCAAGGCCTACCGGATCATCCTCTTCGATCAGCGCGGCTGCGGGAAATCGACGCCCCATGCCGAACTGCGCGAGAACACGACCTGGGATCTCGTCGCCGACATGGAGCGCCTGCGCGAGCACCTGAAGATCGATCGCTGGCAGCTTTGCGGCGGCTCATGGGGCTCGACGCTGACGCTCGCCTATGCCGAGACGCATCCCGACCGTGTCACCGAAATCATCATGCGCGGCATCTTCACGCTCCGGAAGCGCGAGCTCGACTGGTTTTATCAGGAGGGGACGGACGCGCTTTTTCCCGACGCCTGGGAGAAATTCGTGGCGCCGATCCCCGTCGCCGAACGCGGCAATCTGATGGCCGCCTATTACAAGCGGCTGACCGGCGACAACGAGGCGGAGAAAATCGCCTGCGCCAAGGCCTGGAGCATCTGGGAGGGGACGACGCTGTCGCTCCATTCCGACCCCGAGCGGGTGGCGCGCTTTGCCGACGGGCACTTCGCCCTCGCCTTCGCGCGGATCGAATGCCACTACTTCATGAACAAGGGCTGGTTCGAGCCGCAGGATCAGTTGATCCGCAACGCGCATCTGCTGAAAGGCATTCCGGGCGCGATCGCGCAAGGCCGCTACGACGTGGTGACGCCGATGTTCACGGCCTGGGAGCTTGCCAAGAGCTGGCCCGACGCCGAACTCACCATCGTGCCGGATGCGGGGCACACCGCGACGGAACCCGGCATCGTCGATGTGATGGTGCGGGCGAGCGACCGGTTCGCTACGGCGTGAGGGACGGCGGGCTGCCCTATATCAAATTTCGTCTTCGCCCGGCTTGACCGGGCGATCCATCTCGCGGCGGATACAGATGGATGGCCCGATCAAGTCGGGCCATGACGGATTGGAGTCAAGTACAAGTGCCCTCCCCCATGCGTCTTCTCTTTCTCGTCAACGATGTGACGTCGCCGCCGGGGGTGCTGCTGGAAGAAGCGCAGGGCGCGGGCGCCGAGTGCGATGTGCGGCTGGTGCATTACGGGTTCGGCGATCCGGCGACGCCGCTCGCGCCGGTGCCGGAGGCGGCGGAGGGGTATGACGGGCTCGTCGTCATGGGCGGGCCGATGGGCGTTTACGAGGCGGCGCAATATCCCTTCATCGAGGAGACGCGGGCGCTGATCCGGCGCTTTCATGCCCGGGCAAAGCCGATCATGGGCGTCTGTCTCGGCTCGCAGCTTGTCGCGTCCGCCTTCGGCGCCGAGGTGCGCAAGATGGAAGGGCCGGACGAATTCGGCTTCCTGCCACAGACGTGGCTGCCTGCGGCGGCCGACGATGCGCTGCTCCACGACGCGGAGCCCGGCATCGGCCTGACCCAATGGCATCAAGACACATTCGAGATTCCGCAGGGCGCGGTGCAGCTCTCGACGCGGACGACCTGCCGTAACCAGTCGTTCCGGATCGGCGCGACGACCTGGGCCTTTCAGTTCCATCTCGAGATGACGCGGCCAACGCTTGAAGGCTGGATCGCGGCGCGGGCGAAACAGAAGGACGTGCCGGCGGGCGCCATTGCCGACGAGATCGGACCCATCGACAAGGTGCTTGCGCCGCAGCAGGCTTTCACGCGGCGCGTGATGGGCCGGTGGCTGGCCCTCGCGGCGGCATCAGGTCCGCGGATCGGCGAGAAATAGATCGCGGATCGAACGCACAGCCTCGGCGAGGCGCAGACGAAGCAAGGTGCCGGCGCTTTGCGGCGGCGGCGGATCGAGATCGAGGCCGATTTTTTTCGGCGAGCTGTCCTCATCGACCGTCAGGGCGACGAGTTCGACCGCGCCGGTGCGGATGCGCGCGCCCTGCTCGATCTCGCGACCGAGGCGGGCATGCATCAGACTTCCCAGCGTGTGATCGCGCTCATGCGGCGTGACGAGGAAGCCGTACATGTCGGCGACCTCGCCCGCATTGGCGTCGGCGGCGATGGTGAAATCATAGGTGCCGATGCCCCGGGCCTTGGCGCGCGCCTTGCGGGCGGCAAAGAGACGGTCGAGCGAGGGCAGATCGTCGGTGCCGCCGACCAGCATCACGACGTCGCCCGGCTTCAGCCCGTCGGCGGGCTGGGCGTTGAGCGCCTGGCCTTCGCGCATCACCGAAATGATGGCGGCGCCGGCGGGCAGCGGCATGCGCGCCATGCGGCGGCGCGCGATGATCGACATGGGATCGACGGTATAGGCGACGACCGTGCGGTTCTTGCCGGCGGGCAGGTCGATTTCGGTGCGGGCGCGGGGGCTGGGCCGCGGCGGCAGTTCGACGCCGGTGACTTTCGCCGCGATCGAAATCGTCCAGCCCTGCACGATCAGCGAGGCGAGGACGACAACATAGGCGACGCCGAAAATCGTGTGGCCGTGGCGCAGGTGTACCAGAATGGGGATGGTGGCAAGGAAGATCGGCACGGCGCCGCGCAGGCCCACCCATGAAATGAAATTGATCTCGCGCCATTCGAATTTGAGGAAGGCGAGCGAGATCCAGACCGCGACCGGGCGCGCGACGAAGATCAAGGCCGCGGCGATGGCCAGCGACGGGATGAGGATCGGCACCAGTTTCGAGGGCGTGACGAGGAGGCCCATCATCAGGAACATGACGATCTGGGCGAGCCAGGCGAGGCCGTCGGAGAAGCGGCTGATCTCGGCGGCGGCGCGGTGCGGATTGTTGCCGAGCGTCGTGCCGACGAGATAGACGGCGAGGAAGCCCGAGGCCTCGACCGACTGGGCGCCGGCAAAGACGACCAGCGCCAGCGCGCCGGCCAGAATGGGATAGATGCCGCCGGAAAACCTGAGGCGGTTGATGGCGCGCAGCACGATCTGGCCGCCGATGAGGCCGAAGAGAAGGCCGCCGCCCATCTGCCAGACGAAGTCGATGGCGAGGTGAAGCACGACGTCCGGCGTGCCGCCCTTGGGCCAGCCATGCCCGATGAGGCCGACCAGCGCCAGCGTCATGAAGATCGACATCGGATCGTTGAGGCCGGATTCGACTTCAAGCGTCGAACCGACATGGGGCCGCAGGCGCAGTCCGCGCAGATGCAGCAGCAGGAAGACGGCGGCCGCATCGGTCGGCCCGACGATGGCGCCGAGCAGCAATGCCTCGAGCCAGTCGTAGTCCAGCGCATAATGCGCGGCGACGCCGGCGATGCCCGCCGTGACCGCAACGCCGACGGTTGCGAGCAGAACGGCAGGGACGAGCGCCAGCGAGAAATCCTCGCGCGTCGTGCGCAAGCCGCCGTCGAAGAGGATGAGCGCCAGCGCCACCGAGCCCACGAGGTAGGCGAGGCGAAAATCCTGGAAGGCGATGCCGCCGATGCCGTCTTCGCCCGCCAACATGCCGAAAGCGAGAAAGACCAGCAGCAAGGGCGCGCCGATCCGCGACGACAGCACGCCGGCGAAGATCGAAAAGGTGATGAGCGCGGCGGCGACGAGGATGATCTGGTTGGCGAAATCCATGAATACCGGGCGGAGCGAAGGGACAAAGACAGGACAGTCCGCCGGTTCACCCATGAACAGGGCCGGCGGGCACAAAGGATGGACCGAATTTGGCTCGGGGGTTTAGTGTAGGGGAAAGCGTTCCGGCAACGACATAAAAACAAGCCGGTTGGCGCCATAAAAACGGGAGGACGGGATGGATCTGGCCATGCGGCCCGAGGATGTCGCTTTTCGCGACGAGGTGCGGGCGTTTCTCGACGAGAACCTGACGGACGAGCTGAGGGCCCATGCGCGGCTAACGCCCGGCATTCTGGCCGACCACGATCTCCGGCTCGAATGGCTGAAGCGGCTCTACAAGCGCGGCTGGTCGGCGCCGTCCTGGCCCAAGCAATATGGCGGGCCGGGCTGGAACGTCATGCAGCGCTTCATCTGGGCGTCGGAATGCGCGGCGGCCGGCGCGCCGCTCGGCTCCAACATGGGGCTTGCGATGGTCGGGCCGACGCTGATGGGGCATGGCCGCGACGACCAGCGGGCGCATTATCTGCCGCGCATTCTTTCCGGCGAAGACTGGTGGTGCCAGGGCTATTCGGAACCGGGCTCGGGCTCCGACCTCGCCTCGCTGCAGACCAGGGCCGTTTCCGACGGCGACGACTACATCGTCAACGGCACGAAGCTCTGGACGACCGGCGCGCATATCGCCAACAAGATGTTCTGCCTCGTGCGCACCGATCCCAAGGCCAAGCCGCAGGAAGGCATCTCCTTCATCCTGATCGACGAGTTCGACGCGCCGGGCATCAAGATCGAGCCGATCATCACGCTGGCGGGCGACCATGAAGTGAACCAGGTCTTCTTCGACGACGTGCGTGTGCCCAAGAAGAACCGCGTCGGCGCCGAGAACAACGGCTGGACGGTGGCGAAGTATCTCCTGGAGTTCGAGCGCGGCGGCGCGGCGCATGGCGCCAATCTGCGCAACTCGCTCAACAGGCTCAAGGTCGTCGCCGGGACCGAGCATAGCGACGACGGCTCGAAGCTGATCGACGATCCGACGTTCCGCCGCAAGATCGACGAGACGGATGTGGAGGTGACGGCGGTCGAGTTCACCGAACACCGGATCATGTCGCAGCTGTCGAGCGGGCAGAACCCGGGCGCTGCCGCCTCGATCATCAAGCTCAGGGGCGCCGACACCAGCCAGAAGATCACCGAGCTTGCGATGGAAGCCATCGGCTATTACGCCGAGCCGCATGTGATGGAAGCCCGCACCTGGGGCTCCAACGTCGCGCCGGTCGGCCCCGCCCACACGCTGATGGTGATGCCCAAATATCTGAACACGCGCGCGTCGTCGATCTTCGGCGGCTCGAACGAAGTTCAGCGGAACATCATGGCGAAGGCCGTGCTCGGTCTTTGACGGTTCGCCGCCGGCCTTGCTCTTCGAGACGGCGCTCTCGCGCCTCCTCGAGGCGCGCTTCATCGGAAGCGCGCCTCGACAGGCTGCCTACATTCCTGACTAATAGACGAGAGACGTCGTCCAAAGAGTTGACGCAACGTCAGCCGATAAAAATTCGCGGGGATGGATATGGATCTCAATCTGACGCGCGAGGAAGCGGGATTTCGCGACGAAGTGCGCGCCTTTCTCGATGAAAAATTGACGCCGGAACTGAAAGAAGCGGGAAGCCTGACGACCAGCGTTTTCACCGACAAGCCGTGGAACCTGAAGTGGCAGAAAATCCTGCATGAGAAAGGCTGGGTCGCGCCCAACTGGCCGGTCGAATATGGCGGCACCGGCTGGAGCGAAATGCAGAAATACATCTGGACGTCGGAATGCGCGCGGGCGGGCGCACCCGGCCTTTCGCCGATGGGCTTGCGGATGTGCGGGCCGGTGCTGATGAAATACGGCACGCGCGAGCAGAAGGATTTTTTTCTGCCGCGGATGCTCGCCGGCGAAGACTACTGGTGCCAGGGCTATTCGGAGCCGGGATCGGGCTCCGACCTTGCCTCGCTGCAACTGCGCGCGGTCTCGGACGGCGACGACTATGTGCTCAACGGCTCGAAAATCTGGACGACACATGCGCATTTCGCCAATCGCATGTTCTGCCTTGTACGGACGAAATGGGACGGCAAGGCGCAGGAGGGCATCACCTTCATCCTGCTGGAGATGGACACGCCCGGCATCAAGGTCGAGCCGATCATCACGCTGGCCGGCGAGCACGAGGTGAACCAGGTTTTCTTCGACGAGGTGCGGGTGCCGAAGGCCAACCGCGTCGGGCCGGAGAACGAAGGCTGGACGGTGGCGAAATATCTGCTCGAATTCGAGCGCGGCGGCGCCTATGCGGCGGGGCTCGCGGTCGGCATCGAGAAGGTGCGGACGATTGCGTCGGCCGAATGCTCGGACGACGGGGCGCGGCTGATCGACGACGCGGCCTTCCGGCAGAAGATCACCGAGGCCGAGATTGCCGTGAAGGCGATGGAGATCACCGAGCACCGCGTGATGTCCGCCTTGTCCGGCGGCAAGAACCCCGGCCCCGCTTCATCCATGCTGAAGACGCGCGGCACGGAAATGCTGCAGGCGATCGACGAACTCGCCGTCGAGGCCGTCGCCTATTACGGCGATGTCAGCCAGCGCCCGGCGCGCGAGCCGGGCTCCAACGTCGAAGCGGTCGGGCCGCAATATGCACTCACCGCCATGCCGCGCTATCTCAACGACCGCGCCTCGACGATTTACGGCGGCTCGAACGAGATTCAGCGCGGGATCATGGCGAAGCTGGTGCTGGGGTTTTAGGGGATAAATTCAAACGCAGACAGAGGAGTGATGCCGCGCTAGCATCGGCGAAATAACCCGGCCTCATCCATGTCTCTCCAGACCGACGTCACCGTCCATCCGGCTCTCGATCCCCTGCTGATCTGGACCGAAAAGCTGCTCGCGCGGCTCCTCGGGTCGAAGCTCGCGCGCGGCCTCGTTGAATTTCTCGTCTTCGGAATTAAGGAAGCGGCGGCGTGCGTCTTTGCCGGCTCATTCCTTTTTCTGCTCGCGATCTCATCGCATATCCATATCCCGGGGCTCGCGCGCTACGACTTTCTATTTCTCGGAGCGATTACGATCCAGATCGTGCTCATCCTCGTCCGATTGGAGACTTGGCGCGAAGTTGCCGTTCTTTCGCTCTTTCACGCGCTCGGCATGGGGCTCGAGCTCTTCAAAACCTCGCCGTCCATCCAGTCGTGGAGTTATCCTGAATACGCTTTTTTCCGCATCTACACTGTGCCGCTCTATAGCGGCTTCATGTATGCCGCCGTCGCGAGCTACCTGATGCAGGCTTGGCGGCTCGTCGATTTGAGGGTGAGAAATTTCCCCCCTCTTCCGGTCGCGATTTTCGTCTCGGCTGCCATCTACGCCAATTTCTTCACCAATCACTACATTCCCGATATGCGTTGGCCACTTGGCGTCCTCGTCCTGATCGTCTTCTGGCGGACACGCATAGATTTCGTCGTGATCGCCAAGCTGCGGACGATGCCGATGGTCCTTTCGTTTCTCCTGATCGGTTTCTTCATCTGGGTGGCCGAGAACATCGCCACTTTTTTTGGGGGATGGGCCTACCCAAGCCAAGCGAAAGCGTGGGCCATTGTCGGACCCAATAAAATTACTTCCTGGATGCTGCTGGTCATCATCAGCTTCATCATCGTGGCGGCGTTGAAGCAGGTATTTCCGAAGAAAGGATGACCACCGAAAGAAAGGCCCCCGACCGTCGTCAGGCAGGCGTGGATGGCCCGGTCGAGCCGGGCCATGACGGCTGGGGAGTGAGTGGGTTCTCTACTTCTTCCTTGCGATCAGCAGCGTCGTTGTTTGCGTGAAGACGGTTTCGCCCGACTGGTTCAGCAGCGTGTGGCGGTTTTTCACGACGCCGCGGTCGGGCTTCGATGACCTGGGTTTCGTCTCGATGCATTCGATGACGAGGCGGAGGCGGTCGCCGAGTTTTGCCGCCTTGAGAAAACGCACTTCGTCGTAGCCGAGCGCGCCGATGACGGCGGTTTCTTCCGGCATGCGCGCGGCGAGCCAGAGGACGATTGCCTGCACATGCGAGCCGCAGGCCGTCAGCGTGCCGTAGACGGATTTCGCGGCGGCGGCCTTGTCGATGTGGAAGGGCTGCGGATCCCACTTTTTGG
>DASVNC010000291.1:0-8790 GCA_036384055.1 Parvibaculum sp. | reverse complement strand
GCCGGTGCCGCCCGGCATGGCCGCGGTGATGGCGACGATTTTCTCGTCGGTCGCGGCATGGGCGATCAGGCTTTCAGCGAAAACCTTCGTGTAGGCGGGCGCGTTGAGGCCCGCCGTCTCGTACATCTTCTCGGGCTTGTCGTGATCGAGAAACACATCGGGGAAGCGCATCGGGCGGACCTTCAGGCCCCGATCGAGCGCGCCCGCGCGGGCGAGGAAATCGAGAACGTGGCTGCCGAAACCGCCGACCGATCCTTCCTCGACGATAATCAGCACTTCATGTTCGCGGGCGAGGCGCGCGACAAGCTCCTCGTCGATGGGCTTGGCGAAACGCGCATCGGCGACCGTGGTTGAAAGGCCGAGCGCCGCCAGCTGTTCCGCCGCCTTCAGCGATTCCGCCAGGCGCGTGCCGAGCGACAGGATGGCGACTTTGGCGCCTTCGCGGAGAATGCGGCCCTTGCCGATTTCGAGCGGCGTGCCGATGGCCGGCATCTCGACGCCGACGCCTTCGCCGCGCGGATAACGGAAGGCCGACGGACGGTCGTTTATCTCAACGGCGGTCGCAACCATGTGCTTTAGCTCCGCCTCGTCGGCGGCGGCCATGACGACGAAATCCGGCAGGCACGTCAGGTAGGCGACATCGAAGGAGCCCGCATGGGTCGGCCCGTCGGCGCCGACGAGACCGGCGCGGTCGATGGCGAAGCGCACGGGCAGACGCTGGATCGCCACGTCATGCACCACCTGATCGTAGGCGCGCTGGAGAAATGTCGAATAGATGGCGCAGAAGGGTTTCAGGCCCTCCGTCGCAAGCCCCGCGGCGAAGGTGACGGCATGCTGCTCGGCGATGCCGACATCGAAGGTGCGCGCCGGAAACCGCTCGCCGAAAAGATCGAGGCCGGTGCCGCCCGGCATGGCCGCGGTGATGGCGACGATTTTCTCGTCGGTCGCGGCATGGGCGATCAGGCTTTCAGCGAAAACCTTCGTGTAGGCGGGCGCGTTGGCGACGGCCTTGGCCTGCGTGCCGGTGATGACGTCGAACTTCGAGACGCCGTGGTATTTGTCGTCGGCTTCCTCGGCGGGGCCGTAGCCCTTGCCCTTCTTGGTGACGACATGAACGAGGATCGGCCCCTCGCCCGCGTCGCGCACATTGCGCAGCACCGGCAGAAGGTGATCGAGGTTGTGACCGTCGATGGGGCCGACGTAATACATGCCCAGCTCTTCAAAGAGCGTGCCGCCGGTCGCCATGCCGCGCGCATATTCCTCGGCGCGCCGCGCGCTTTCCTCGATGCCCTTGGGGAAAAGCTGCGCCAGCTGCTTCGCCAGATGGCGGACCGAGAGATAGGAGCTCGATGAAATCAGCCGCGCCAGATAGGCGCTCATGCCGCCGACGGGCGGCGCGATCGACATGTCGTTGTCGTTGAGGATGATGATGAGGCGGCTGTCCATCGAGCCGGCATTGTTCATCGCCTCATAGGCCATGCCGGCCGACATGGCGCCGTCGCCGATGACGGCGATGACGTTGTTTTTGGCACCCTTCAGGTCGCGGGCGACCGCCATGCCGAGGCCGGCGGAAATAGAGGTCGAGGAATGCGCCGCGCCGAAGGGGTCGTATTCGCTTTCCGC
The DNA here is from genome assembly GCA_036384055.1 of Parvibaculum sp. Taxonomy (GTDB): domain Bacteria; phylum Pseudomonadota; class Alphaproteobacteria; order Parvibaculales; family Parvibaculaceae; genus Parvibaculum. Next base: position 7,167 of record DASVNC010000291.1, on the reverse strand, counting down.
GCGCTTGGTGAAGCCCGACAGGCCGCCGCCCTGGCGCAGCGTGCGGATGCGGTCGCGGCGGCCGGTGAGAATCTTGTGCGGATAGGCCTGATGGCCGACGTCCCAGATCAGGCGGTCGTCCGGCGTGTTGAAAATGTAATGGAGCGCCACGGTCAGCTCGACGACGCCGAGACCGGCGCCCAGATGCCCGCCCGTCACCGAGACGGCATCGACCGTCTCCGCGCGCAATTCATCCGCAAGCTGACGAAGGTCCGCTTCGGGCAGCTTCCGCACGTCGGCGGGGGTCGCGATGCGATCGAGAAGGGGCGTATCGGGTCTGCTGCTCAAAACTCACCTCGGCCGCGGATAAATTCCGCGAGGGCTCAGTTGTCGCGGGTTATAACGAAACGAGCCGCCTCACGCAAAAGGTCGGCTTTTTCATCAAATAAATCAAGGTGTTGGATCGCCTGCTCAGACAGCATGCGGGCCTGGGAGCGGGCACGCTCGGCCCCCAGGATCGAAACGAAGGTGGCTTTGCCGGCGGCGGCGTCCTTGGCTGTCGCCTTGCCGACCACGGCAGGATCGCCCTCGGCGTCGAGCAAATCGTCGGCGATCTGGTAGGCGAGGCCCATGTCGTGGGCATATGCGTGCAGCGCATGCAGCGCCTCGTCGGAGGCGCGGCCGAGGACGGCGCCCGCCTCGCAGGAAAAGGCGATGAGGGCGCCGGTTTTCAGGCGCTGGAGGCGTGTGATCGTGGCGATGTCGATCGCCTTGCCTTCGCTGGCAAGGTCGATCATCTGTCCGCCGACCATGCCCTGCCCGCCCGCCGCCGCGGCAAGCCGCCGCACAAGTTCGATGCGGACGCGGGCGCGCTCGTGGGTTTCGGGTTCGCCGAGCAGCTCGAAGGCGAAGGTCAGCAGCGCGTCGCCCGCCAGCACCGCCGTCGCTTCGTCGAACTTGCGGTGGACGGTCGGCTGGCCGCGGCGCATGTCGTCGTCGTCCATGCAGGGCAGATCGTCGTGGATCAGCGAATAGGTGTGAACGCATTCGACGGCGGCGGCGACGCGTTGCGCGGCTTCGCTGCCGACCGCAAAAAGACGTGCGCTTTCGCAGGCGAGGAACGGCCGGAAGCGTTTGCCGCCGGCAAAGACCGCATAGCGCATGGCTTCAAAGACGCGGGCTTCCGGGCCTTCCGGCCTCGGCAGCAGCCGGTCAAGCGCGGCTTCGACCTCGGCTTGCGTGCGGGTCATGGCCTGATCGAGGGCGGTCATGCGCTCAACCCCTCACCCGGAACGCTGCGCGTTCTCGCCTCCCCCTCAAGGGGGGAGGAGCGGAGAGACGCGCAATGGAGCGAGTTCATCATTCGACGTCGAGCGGTGCGGTGCCGGTCGGCTCGCCCGCCGCCGAGAGCGTGATCTTCTCGACCTTGGCTTCGGCGGCTTTGAGGCGGGCTTCGCAATGGGCCTTCAGCGCCGTGCCGCGCTCGTAAAGCTCGATCGACTTTTCGAGCGGGGCCTCGCCCGATTCAAGCTGGCTCACGATCTTTTCGAGCTGGGCGAGCGCGTCCTCGAAGCTCAGCTTGTCGATGTCGGCGGTCGGCGAAGCGGCCATTGTCTTGTTCCTCGCAAAAATCAGGCGGCCAGCTGGAGCGACCGCACATGGGCGCGCGCGCTCGCGGCCAGCGCCGCCAAGTCATAACCGCCCTCAAGCGTCGAGACAACGTGGCCCTCACAGAGCGCGTTGGCCGCTTTCACCAATTCGGTGGTGACCCAGGCGTAATCATCCTCCGTCAGCCGCAGATTGGCGAGCGGATCGGCAACATGCGCATCGAAACCGGCCGAAATGAAGATGAAATCGGGCTGAAATTGCGTCAAAGCGGGGATGATCGCGCCGGAGAAGGCCTCGCGGAATTCGGCCGAACCGGCGCCCGGCGGCAGGCAGCGGTTGAGGATATTTCCGACGCCGTGCTCGCCCGCCCGGCCGGTGCCCGGATAGAGCGGCCATTGATGGGTCGAGGCGTAAAAGAGCGCGGGGTCGGCCTCGAAGCAGGCCTGCGTGCCATTGCCGTGATGGACGTCGAAGTCGATGACGGCGATGCGGTTCAATCCGTGAGCGTCGCGGGCATGCAGCGCGCCGATGGCGACATTGTTGAAGAGGCAGAAGCCCATCGCCTGATCGGGCTCGGCATGGTGCCCCGGCGGACGGATGGCGCAGAAGGCGTTGCGGGCCCGGCCCGCCATCACCTCATCCACCGCATAGACGACGGCGCCCGCGGCGCGAAGCGCGGCCTCGACCGAACCCGGCGACAGGGCCGTATCGGCATCGATGCGGCGAAAGCCTTCCGTCGGCGCGCCGTTCAGGATCGTTTCGACATGAATGGCGGGATGAACGCGCTCGATCTGCTCGATGGTGGCTTCCGGCGCATTCACGCGCTGCAGGAGTGCGAACTCTTCGGCCTCGAGCGCGCGCAGCACCGCGCGCAGCCGGTCCGGGCATTCGGGGTGGCCGGGCGGCGTCTCGTGATCGAGACAGGCGGGATGCGTGACGAGGAGGGTTTCCATAAGGACAAGCATAGCAGTCTCATCGACGGGCTTCGAGGTATCGACGGGGCGTCATCCGCCCTCCCCTCACCCAGCTCCGGGTAAGGCTCGGCAAACCGAGCCAACCCTTCGCATCCCTCTCCCCTCCCGCCGGAGCGCAGCAGAGGGACGAGGACGCATCGGCGGGAGGGGAGAGGGTGACGCGAGCGAAGCGAGCGGCGGGTGAGGGGTAGGACGATGATGCGCCGGCGTCCTGATGAATGCCGGCGGGGCCGTCAGGCCCGCCGATACCAGTCGACGCCCTTTTCGTCCCGCATGACGGTCGCGGCTTTGCGGCCCAGGAGGCAGTTCAGGTGGGCAAGGCTTTCGCCGGTCGCCATGAAGAAGACCTCGGGGCTGATCTCGCGTTTGAAGAGCGCGGGGAAGACGTCGATGGCGCGCTTCGGCTCGGCGAGCATGTCGTGGAGCTTTGCGAGGCCGTCTTCGTGGCCTTCGATGAGCTGCGTTAGGCGCGTGTGGAGCCCGTAGAAGGGCTCGTTATGCGCCGGCAGCACCAGCAGGTCGTCCGGCAGATTGGCGCGGATACGATGGCAGCTATCGATCCAGTCCTGCAGCGGATTGTCGTGCGCCTCGGTCGGATGAACGCTGACGTTGGACGAGATGCGCGGCAGCACCTGATCGCCTGAAATCAATATCTTCGCTTCGGCGCTGTAGAGGCAGACGTGTTCGGGCGCGTGGCCGGAGCCGACAACGACGCGCCATGTGCGGCCGCCGATCTGGAGTTCGTCACCTTCCTTCAGGCGGCGGAAGATATCCGGCAGGCGCGAGACATGCGCGCCGAAACCGCCGAAACGCTTGGCATAGCTTTCGAGGCCGCGGCGGCCCATGCCGGCGGCGCGGTAGAAATCGAGCGCCTCCTTCGGCGCTTCGCGGCCGGTGTCGAGAACCAGCGTGCGGCACATCAGGAAGTCGGTGCGCGACATATAAAGATCGACGCCGAATTCGCGGGTGATCCAGCCGGCGAGACCGACGTGATCGGGATGGAGATGGGTGACGATGACGCGGCTGACGGGCTTGCCCTTGAGGCCCGTCGCAAAGATTTCGCGCCAGAGCGACATCACCGCTTCGGTGGCGACGCCGGTATCGACCAGCGTCCAGCCATCGTCTTCCTCCAGCAGCCAGAGATTGATGTGGTTCAACTGGAAGGGCAGCGGCATGCGCACCCAGTAGATGCCGGGCGCCGCTTCCATCATTTCGGCGGGCGCCGGAATGCGGCCGAGCGGATAGCTGAGCGCGCCTTCTTCACTCCCGGCGAGGGAAACATCGGACATGGAGACTCGCTACACTTCAATGGCTGTCCATCGGTGATAGGCGCGTCGCCGGGGAAGGTCAAACCCGGTGGGATTTTCGAGGCGGACGCTGGGGCAAATCAGCCGGCCAGCCCGTCCGCGGAGAGAGCATTCAACGCCGCTGCGCCCGCCGTTGCAGGTCCGACAAGTGCCGACGCCGCCGGGAGGTGATGCTCGGCGTAAAAGCGGACCGTGGCGAGGCGGGCGTGCGGGAACGGGTCTTCGTCGCCCTTGGCCGAAAGCTTCAGGGCCGCCAGCGCGGCGCGGGCGAGAAAGTGGCCGCCCGCGACTGTGCCGAAGAGGCGCAGATAGGCCGAAGCTCCGGCGAGGCAATCGTCGGGCGCGGTCTTGAGGTTCGCCAGCATGTAGGCCGTCACCTTGTCGAGCGCGGCGAGGCCGGCGTCGAGCGCGTTGCCGACCAGCGCGAGCTCCTGTCTGTTCGACTGGTGGGCAAGCTCGGCCGTCTCCTTCATTTCGGCGATGAAGGCCTGAACGACCGCGCCGTTCCCGAGCGGCAGCTTGCGCGTCACGAGATCGATCGCCTGAATGCCGTTGGTGCCTTCGTAGATCGGCAGGATGCGGGCGTCGCGGTAATACTGCGCGGCGCCGGTTTCCTCGACGAAACCCATGCCGCCGTGGATCTGCACGCCGAGCGAGGCGACCTCGCAGCCAATGTCGGTGGAGAAGCTCTTGGCGATGGGCGTCAGCAGATCGGCGCGGGCCTGACCGGCGTCGCGCTCCTCTTTCGTCTCGCCGTGATGGGCCCGGTCGATGGCGACGGCGTTCGCATAGCAGATGGCGCGGGCGGCCTCCGTCATCGACTTCATGGTCATCAGCATACGGCGGATGTCCGGGTGGACGAGGATCGGATCCATTTCGCCGGGCGCGAGTTTCGAGCCGGTCGCCCGGCCCTGCTTTCGCTCCTGCGCATAGGCGAGCGCGTGCTGGAAAGCGCGCTCGGCAATGGCGACGCCTTGCGTGCCGACGAGCAGGCGGGCGTTGTTCATCATCGTGAACATGCAGGCGAGCCCGCGATTTTCCTCGCCGACCAGCGTGCCGACGGCGCCGCCGTCTTCGCCATAGGCCATGACGCAGGTGGGGCTGCCGTGAATGCCGAGCTTTTCTTCAAGCCCGACGCATTTGGCATCGTTGCGCGCGCCCAACGAGCCGTCGGCGTTGACCAGGAATTTCGGCACCAGAAAAAGCGAGATGCCGCGCGTGCCGGCGGGTGCGTCGGGAAGACGGGCGAGGACCAGATGGGCGATGTTCGCCGCCATGTCGTGGTCGCCATAGGTGATGAAGATTTTCGTGCCGGTGATCTTGTAGGTGCCGTCCGGCTGCTTCACGGCCTTCGCCTTCAAGGCGTTCAGGTCGGAGCCTGCCTGAGGTTCCGTCAGGTTCATCGTGCCGGTCCAGTCGCCGGAAATCAGCTTCGGCAGATAGAGGCGTTTCTGCTCATCCGTGCCGTGGGCCGTCAGCGCCTCGATGACGCCCTGCGAGAGGATCGGGCAGAGGCCGAAGGCCATGTTGGCGGCGTTCCACATTTCCTGCATGACGGTGGCAAGCGCCAGCGGCAGGCCCTGACCGCCGAATTCGGTCGTGGCCGCGAGGCTGCCCCAGCCGCCATCGACCCATTGGCGATAGGCGGCGGCAAACCCCTTGGGCGTTTTCACGCCGTCGGCTTCGAGGCGCGCGCCTTCAAGGTCGCCGGGCTTGTTCAGGGGCGAAAGCACGTCGGCGGCGAGCTTCGCGCCCTCTTCCAGAACCGCATCGAGGAGATCCGGCGTCAGATCGGCGAAGGCGCCCTTGCCCATCAATGTGCCGAGGCCTGCAACCTCGGTCAGCAGGAAGGCCATGTCGCGGACGGGGGCACGGTAGGTCATGAGATTCCTTTGGGCGGGAGGTCTGACGTCTCTGACTTTTTACTCTATTCTCACGTCCGGTTGAACCTGAGGAGACGAGACATGGCAGATAGCCGCAGCCCGGACCACAGGCGCACCGCCCTCATTACCGGCGCATCGGCCGGCATCGGGCGGGAGCTGGCGCTGGTTTTCGCCGCGCATGGTTTCGACGTGGTTCTGCTGGCGCGCCGCAAGGAGCGGCTGGATGCGCTGGCGCAAGAGGTTCAGGGCAAATACGGCGTGACGGCCCATGTGATGGCGGCGGACCTTGCCGACCCGGCGGCGCCGCGGGCGATCTTCGACGAGATGGCCGCCCGGCATATCATGGTGGACGCGCTCATCAACAATGCCGGCTACACGGTGCCGGGCTTTTTCCGCGACACCAGATGGGCGGATCAAGCGGCGCTCATTCAGGTGATGGTCACCGCCGTCGCCGAGCTGTGCCACTTCTTCGGGCCGGGCATGGCGGCGCGGCAATATGGCCGCATCATCAATGTCGCCTCGCTGGCGGGGCATCTGCCGGGCGCGGCGGGCGGCACGCTCTATGCCGCCTCGAAGAGCTTTGTCATCAAGATGTCCGAGAGCCTGGCGCTTGAATACAAGGGAAAGAACGTCAACGTCACGGCGCTTTGCCCCGGCTTCACCTATTCGGAATTTCACGATGTCGCGGGCAACCGCGCCGAGGTCAGCAAATTTCCGAAGGCGCTGTGGATGGACGGCGACGTCGTCGCGCGCGAAGCCTATGACGCGGTGATGGCAGGCAAGACCGTCATCATCAATGGCAGGCTCAATAATTTTCTCGCCTTCCTCGCCCGGCTGCTGCCGCAGGCGCGCGTGCGGGCGATGATGGCGGCAAACGAACGCAACGCGAAGCCGAAATCCCGTGCCGCCTGAGCTTGCCGCCGCCAACGGGAGCGCGGTGCGCCGCGCCGCTGCCTTCCTGCGCGAAGGGCGGCTCGTCGCCTTTCCGACGGAAACCGTCTATGGGCTCGGCGCCGACGCGACCAACGACCGGGCGGTCGCCAGTATTTTCGAGGCGAAGGGCCGGCCCGCATTCAATCCGCTGATCGTGCATGTCGCTTCCGAGGACGAAGCGGCGCAGCACGGGCAATTCACCGCTGAAGCGACGGCGCTCGCTCGCCTCTTCTGGCCGGGGGGTCTGACGCTGGTTCTGAAACGCCGTGCGGGCACGCCGGTTTCGCTGCTCGTCAGCGCCGGGCTCGACACGGTGGCGCTGCGCGTGCCGGCGCATCCGCTGGCGCAGGCGCTGATCGCGGCGACCGGCCGGCCCATCGCCGCGCCGTCCGCCAATGCATCGGGCGAGGTAAGCCCGACGCGGGCCGAACATGTGGCGGCCTCGCTCGGACATGCGGCGGCGCTGGCGCTGGTCATCGACGG
>DASVNC010000290.1:0-38603 GCA_036384055.1 Parvibaculum sp. | reverse complement strand
AGCCGCGCCCGGACGCCGATGGGCCCTGACCGCGGCGAAGGCTGGAGCGGCATGTCGATTTCGCACGTCGTCTCGCGCTCGGTGCGCGACAGCGCCGCCATGCTCGACGCGACGCATGGCCCCGCCGCGGGCGACCCCTATGCGGCGCCCGCATATGCGGGTTCCTATCTGGAGGAAACGAAGAAGGCGCCGGGGAAACTCAGCGTCTCCTTCACGGCGAAGCGTCCGAACGGCACGACCTGCCACAAGGACGTCGTCGCCGCCATCGAGTGGACGGCGAAACTGCTCGCCGATCTCGGCCATCATGTCGAAGAGGCAGCGCCCGCCATCGACGTCAACGAAGTGGCAAAACACCAGGCGACGCTCATCGGCGCGAATGTCCTCATGTCGCTGCGAAGCCGCGCCGCCCAGCTCGGGCGCGAATTGACGGGCGATGACGTCGAGGTTTTCACCAGCCTCGTCGCCGAGAGCGCAAAAATGCGCTCCAGCGCCGACTACGCCGAATCCGTGCTCTTCATCCACCAGCTCGGCCGCAAGCTCGCGGGCTATCACGAACGCTACGACATTCACCTGTCGCCGACGCTCGCCGCGCCGCCGGTCAAGCTCGGCGTCCTCAACACCATGTCGGCCGATGTCGGCGCCTATCTGGCGGCGAGCGCCGAATACATGCCGAACATCGGCATCTACAACATGACGGGTCAGCCCTCGATGTCGGTGCCGCTGCACTGGAACGGCGACGGCCTGCCGCTCGGCATGATGTTCACCGGGCGCTTCGGCGAAGAGGCGATGCTTTTCCGCCTCGCCGCCCAGCTCGAAAAAGCGCAGCCCTGGAAGGACCGCAGGCCCGTCTTGTAGTTCACCAGAGTTCGGGCTGCGGCGAACCCTCCGCCATCTCGCGGATGCGCGCGCGGGTGCCCGGCGTCGTCCCGTCGGGCAGCGCGTCCGGCGCGAAGAAATCATATTCGGCGATTTCAAAGCTGCGCCGCGCCACGCGCTCGTAGCTCCCCGGCTCGACCAGAAACAGCACCACATGGTCGGATTTGAACTCGCGGAAATTCGCATAAAGCCCGACGAGCTTCGGCGGCCGCGTCAGGATGATGCCGGCCTCCTCGTCGAGTTCGCGTGTGATCGCCACAAAGGCGGTTTCCGCCCGCTCGACCCCGCCGCCCGGCAGATACCAGCCGTCGACATAGGAATGGCGGACCAGCAGCACCCGGCCCGCCTCGTCGCGGACAAGGCCGCGCACGCCGACCGTCATCGGCCGGCTCAGCCGGTAATAGAGCCGGGTCAGGGGCCGCACCACTTTCCATACAGGTAGAGGAAGATTCGCCATGATCCGTAAACCTTATCAGATGAAGCCGGTCATGTGCGCCCATGCCGCCGCGCCGGGATGCGCCCGGATTTAGAGAGCGTCAACGAATGAGGCCTTAATTTATGACGGGCCCGCCATCGGGGCGGTTTGTTCAAAGGCAGACGGATGCGTCTCGTTTCGCTGCTCTCACGGCGACAGAAAAGCCAGGAAAAGCGCAAGGCGCCCGCGCGCGCCGAGGCCGAAGAAGTGCGCGCGCCCAAAAGCGCCATCGCGCGCGCCTTGCGTCATTCCCATGCGGCGTCCTCCTGGCGCTCCGCGGCGGCGCTCGGCACCCGCATTGCGACCGCGCTCTCGACCATCGAAACCGCCGTGCTGACCATCGACATGGTGAGCGACCGGCTGCGCGAAGCGGCGGGCCTCCTGCGCATCGCCGGCGAGAACGGCGACCTTGGCCGGCGCGCGCTCTTTGCCGGCCGCTACGATGACGTTCGCGCCGAAATCGACGCCGCCGTCGGCGCCGCCACGCATAACCGCGTCAATCTCGTCAACGGCAGACTGATCGGCGGGCAGCATCCCGCCTTCGACATTGCCCTCGACGAACAGGGCCGCGCCGGCATCGCCATCGGTGTCGTCAATCTGACGACGGGCGAAGGCGGCCTCGCCCTGTCGCCGCCGCGTTCGGCCTTTGCCGAAGACACTGAAATCGCCGCCATCGCCGCGGAGATCGCCGCCGCGCAGGAACTTGTTGCCAAGGTCGGCAACCGCTTCGCCGATCACGCGGCATTAATCGCCGACCGTCTCGCCCGCCTGCAAACGCTGGCCGGCGGCCATGCCATCGAGCCGCATCTGCCGACCGGCGCCGACATCGAGCCGGGCCAGCCGGGTGACCACGGCGAGACGATGGAACTCGGCGTCGCCGAGGTTGAACAACGCCTTCGCCGGCTCGCCGACCGTCTCAATCATCGCGAGACACTTGCCGCCGAGTAACTTCGCGGCCATCCTCTCCGCACCGCCGGTTCAGAAGCGGGCTTGAAGGGAGATGAGCATGGCCGATCAGAACGCGACCGCACCGAACGCGCAACAGATCGAGGAATGGAACGGCAAGACCGGCGGCAAGTGGGTCCGCTACCAGGACCGCCTCGACCGTATGCTGGCGCCTTTCGGCGACGCCGTTCTGAAAGCCGCGTCCATCAAATCGGGCGAGCGCGTCCTCGATGTCGGCTGCGGATGCGGCGCGACGACGCTTGAAGCCGCCGCCAGCGCCGGCAAAAGCGGCCGCACGCTCGGCATCGATATTTCGGGTCCGATGGTCGCCCGGGCGAAAGAGCGCGCCGCGGCGCTCGGGCTCTCGGCGGACTTCCTCGTCGCCGACGCGGCGACACATGCATTTCAGCCCGCGAGCTTCGACCTTCTGCTGTCGCGCTTCGGCGTGATGTTCTTCGACGAACCCGCAGCCGCCTTCGCCAATATCCACAAGGGCATGGCGAAGACAGGCCGCCTCGCCTTCGCCTGCTGGCGCTCGACGAAGGAAAATCCCTGGCTCACCACGCCGATGCGCGCGGTCTTGCCGCTCCTGCCGCCGCAGGAGCCGGCCGTGCCCGACGCTCCCGGCCCCTTCGCTTTTGCCGACAAGGACCGGGTCGCCTCGATCCTCGCCACCGCCGGTTTTCGCGACATCGTGCTCACCCCCTTCGACGCCGCGGCCGTGCTCGGCGTTCCCGAAAGCCGCGATCCGGTGGAAGACGCGCTCGGACAGGCGCTCGAAATCGGGCCGCTGGCCCGCCTGCTGGCGAGCCAGCCGGACGACCTGCGCGAACGTGCTAAAGCGGCCGTCCGCACCGAACTGGCAAAGCATCTGACGGCCGACGGCGTCAAACTCCCGGGCGCCATCTGGCTCGTCACCGCCCACGCCTGAACTTCGCAGAAAACGGCCATTTTTAACCGGACAAATCCCGTCTGACCCGGCTCGCGCTACGCAAATTTTAAGACCTCTCGGCTAGCGTTCCCTCATACAGGAACCGCGTGGGGCGGCTCCTGCCCGCGATCCGGGGGGATAAATGGCTCGATCGGTCTTCGAGAGGTTGACGATTCTTGTCGTCGACGACAGTCCATACATGTTGCGATTGCTATCGGGCCTTCTCGGCGCGCTTGGCGTCGGCGAAATCGTCACCGCCGCCGACGGCGATGAAGCCTGGTCGAAATTCCTGAGCCACAGGCCCGACGTCGTTCTCACCGACGCGGCAATGAAGCCGACCGACGGCTTCGCGCTGACCCGCAAGCTGCGCGCGGTCGACCGCCGCGAGCTCGGCACCGTCCCCATCATCATGGTGTCCGCGCATAGCGAACTCTCGGCCGTCGAGCGCGCCCGCGATGCCGGCATCAGCGATTTCATCTGCAAACCCGTTTCGGCTCGGACGATTTACGAGCGCCTCATCGATGTGGTCAACCGGCCGCGCGAATTCATCGAGAGCGCATCGTTCACAGGCCCCGACCGCAGACGGCCCGACGACAGCTTCAGCGAAGCCGACCGCCGCGGACCCGTCGCCTTCCTGTGAGAATCGGAAAATGAGCGAAAAACCAACTTCGGAAATTCCGGCGCGCTTCGTCCGCATTCCCTCCATCGCCGAGCGCAAGCTCGGCCGCGACTACAGCGCGCCCATCCGTCTGGACCCGCGCGTGCTGGACCAGATGCAGCAGACGATCAAGACGCTCGCCGCCGCCTATTCCGAAACGCTCGGCGCGCAGATCGCCTCATTGCTGCCGCTGATCGACGAGGCCGGCGCCGGCGCGGGCGACGCCCGCAGCCGTCTTTATGCCGTCGCCCATGATGTGCGCGGCCTTGCCGGGACATTCGGCATGCCCGTCGTCGGCGACTTCGCCCGTTCGCTCTGCGATTACATGGAAAAACGCATCAACCTCGACAGCACGATCGTCCGTTTCCACGTCGAAGCGATGAACGACGCCGTCAACGATCCGGCGCCGGACACGGCCATTGCGAACGAAACGCTGCGTTCGCTGGAGCGTCTGATCCACGCGGCCGGCTCCGACGCGAAGTCGTTCGGATGAACCTCACCCCCACAACGGAGGAAGCCGGGCTCTTCGCCGCGATGAAAGTTCTCATCGTCGATGACAGCGCGGAAATGCGCCGCCTGCTTGCAGCCCTGCTTGAAGCCATCGGCATCGTCAATGTCCTGTGCGCGCCGAACGGCGACGCCGGACTGAAGCTCTTTGCGGAATTCGCGCCCGATCTCGTCATCACCGACGGCGACATGCAGCCGATGGACGGCTACGAAATGACGCGCCGCATCCGCGCCGCTCATGCCGGCGATATGCCGGGCCGCAACCGCGACGTGCCGGTGCTGATGGTCTCCGGCCATCGCGATGCCTCGACCGTGACCCGCGCCCGCGACGAGGGCGTGACCGACTACATCGTCAAGCCGCTGACACCGGCGCTTCTCTATGAGCGTCTGCGCGCCGCCATCGCCCAGCCGATCCACATTGTCGAAACCGCGACCTATCGCGGACCTTCGCCGACGCGCAAGCTCACCGCCCACGCCATTGATGGCGTGAAACCGCTCTGAAATTCAGCCTGTCACCTCGTCGAGGAACCGGCCGAGGAGCGGATTGACCCGCTCGGGTGCTTCCCAGAACGGCATATGCGCCAGCCCGTCCAGGACATGCACCTTGCCGTCCCAAAGGTTCCGGTAGGCGACCGTCTTCAGAAAGGCATTGTTGACGAAAGGCTCCTTGCCGCCCGTGACCACGGCGAGCGGCAGCGGCGACGTTTCGGCGATCTTGCGCCCGTCGAGATCGAGACCGGCGGCCGCCGATTGCAACACCAGCGGACGGAAGCGCCCGTCGGCGCGCTTGCAGGCGTCGATCATCCAGGGATGCAGGTCATCGGCATGTCCGCCGATCGTCTCATGCGCATAGGCCGCCGCCTCTTCATCGGTGAAGCTGTCCTTGAAGGTGAGCGCCATATGCTCGGACGGGAGAAACGCCTCGCCCATGTCGGCGGGGCCCGCCGGCGGCGTTCCGGTGATCCAGGCCGCGACCGTGCCCGACCAGCGCGCCATCATCTCCAACGCCGCATGGCCGCCGAGCGACCAGCCGACAACGACCGCCTGCCGGACGCCGAGACCGTCCAGCAGCGCCATCGAGGCGTCGGCAAAACCGTGGATCGAATAGGTCCGGGAGGGGTCCGGCGCATCCGAACTCTGCCCGTGTCCCGGTAGGTCGAGGGCAATCATCCGGTAGCCGAGCCCGAGCTCGCTGATGAGCTGGCGACCGAAGATTTCCTTGCAGGCGGAATTGCCGTGAATGAGGAGGACGGCCGGTCCGTCGCTGCCGGTATCGGCCCATGAAATGCGCCCATGCGCCGTCTCGGTGAACCCGGTTTTCAGCATTTTGCCCCCTCTGCCCGGCACAAAGCCTAGCATTCTCGCGGCTTTCCGCACGTCGAAAGACGGCGTGACCAAGCCCAAAATAAAAATGACATGGGCGTCATTATTTTTTGCAAGGGTTAACCCCTCGGCGTATATTGATGGTTGAAGGGGAATGGCAATCCCGTTCCCGTTGGTATTTTCGCACAGGCTCTGGGAGGAGACATGACGAAGATCGAGACGAACATCACGGTGGACCCCGCTTACGAAGCGGTTCACCCCAGCGATTTCCCCGCGATGATGGAGGTCGATCGCTACAACAACCGCTCGACCGCTTTCGACAAAATCATCTCGGCGACCCATGACCACTTCTGGGATCCGCTGGACACCAAGTACATCGATTTCTCCCAGCCCTTCGACATGGAGAACGAGTACATCATCGACCCCGACCAGAACACCGATCTGAAAACCGCCGTCGCCGACAAGCTCGACGAGAAACAGAAGATCAAACTGGTCAATCTCGACGTGCAATGGGGCCTGTCCTCGATCCTCCACGGCGAAGCCGGCGCACTGGCGCTGTCCGCCTCGCTCTGCCACATCCTGAAGGATCCGGGCGCGCAGGAATACGCCGCGAACCAGACGCGCGAGGAAGCGCGCCACGTCGCCGGTTTCTCGCGCTACATTCAGGCGCGCTGGGGCAAGCCGGTGAAGGTCGGCCCGGCGCTGGGCGATGTGCTGACCGATCTCGTCACCACGCCGCTCGTCTGGAAAAAGATTGTCGGCATGCAGATGCTGGTCGAGGGCCTTGCGATGGGCGCCTTCGCCACCTTCTACAAGGCTGGCCGCGACCCGCTGATGGTGAAGCTGATGCAGCTCGTCATGACGGACGAGGCCTTCCATCACAAGTTCGGCAAGATCTGGGCCGATCGCACGATCCCCAACATCAACGCCGCCGAGCGCGACGCGATTGAGGACTGGGCCTGGCACATTTTCGAGGTGCTGCTCTACAACCTCGGCTCGCCCGAGCAGAAGAAGCACATCTATGCCGCCGTCGGCCTCGACTGGGAATGGGTCCAGGGCGCCTTCATGGAAGCCCTCACCGACGCCAACATCCGCGAAGAGATGCAGGAAACCACCAACATCTTCCGTGTGCTGATCAAGACGCTTCTCAAGGCGGGCATCATCACGCAGCGGACCGCCGGCAACTACGCCGCCTTCATCGACATGAAGGAGCTTTATCTCGAGAGCGACCGCATGGTCGGCGACGACATCGCCGAAGAAGGTATCAAGTACCTTCTGAAGCTGAACGGCCAGGGCAACCGCTCCTACTCGCTCGACAAGATGTCGGCCGCCGAATAGGCCGCCGCATCGTCACCATGAAATCGGGCGGCACCTCCCGGGTGCCGCCCTTTTTGTATCGGCCTGTTCGATCGCGCCGTTGCCCGGATTCGGTCGACGGCTTGTCGAAACCCTGCTCTGACGGTTCGGCGGATCGGGCTGGAACTGCTCATGCACGCAAGCCCATGACGGATTTCGGCCCGCCCGCCGACAGGGGCCGTGACGCATCGCGGATTCGATGTAATATGGCAACAAGAAGTCGGACCCATAAGAGTCCGAGGAAAATCAGAAGATTTCTGGAGGAACGGAATGCCTTGGAATTTAGGCGATATTCTCGATGCCATCTCGTCCGCGGTGCCGCCGGACGCACCGGCCCTGATCCACGGCGCCCGCCTCATCACCTGGGGCGAAACGACGAAGCGTTCGAACAACATGGCCCGCGGCCTGATCGAACGCGGCGCGAAGCCCGGCGACAAGGTCGCCTTCTACATGCGCAACCGTCCGGAATATATCGAGCTGCTCGCCGCCTGCTACAAGGCGCGGCTGACGCATGTGAACGTCAATTACCGCTATCAGCCCGACGAAGTCTTTTACATCTTCGACAATTCGGACGCGCAAACCGTCGCTTACGGCAGCGAATTCCGCGACACCATCGAGAAAATCCGTCCGCGCCTGACAAAGGCCAAAACCTTCATCGAGATCGACGACGGCGGAGATATCGCGCCTTTCGCCGAGCGCTATGAAACGGTGGCGACGACGGGCCCGGGCGCGCAGCTCGACATCAAGCGCTCGCCCGACGACATGCTCTTCATCTATACTGGCGGCACCACCGGCATGCCAAAAGGCGTGATGTGGAGGCATGACGATCTGCGCGAAGTGCAGCTCACCGCGCTTCGCCGTCTGGGCCCCGTGCCGGAAACGCTGCCGGCGCTCATCGATGCGATCAAGACCGTCGGCCCCGCCGGACCGATGTTGCCCGCCTGCCCGCTGATGCACGGCACAGGCCTCCTGACCTCGAACGGCAACCTGCTCTCGGGCGGCTGCATCGTGACGCTGCAACACCCGTCGCTGGACGCCCACGAACTCTGGTCCGCCGTCGACAAACACAAGGTGCAGCAGATCGCCATCGTCGGCGACGCCTTTGCCAAGCCGATGCTGCGCGCGCTCGACGAAGCGCCCGGAAAATATGACCTGTCCAGCATCGCCACGATCATTTCGTCCGGCGTCATGTGGTCGACCGAAGTGAAGCGCGGCCTCCTGAAGCACATGCCGAATGCGATCATGACGGACAGTTTCGGCGCTTCGGAAGCCATCGGCCTCGGCACGTCGCTGATGACCAAGGACGGCGAAATCGCCACCGCGAAATTCCAGATCAGCGAAAGCTGCAAGGTCTTCGACGAAAACGACGAGCCGGTCGTGCCGGGTTCCGGCAAGCCGGGTTTCATCGCGCTGGGCGGGCCAATCCCGCTCGGCTATTACAAGGATCCCGAAAAGAGCGCCAAGACCTTCAAAACGGTGCGCGGGCTCCGTTACGCCATCCCCGGCGACTGGTGCACGGTGGAGCCGGACGGCACGCTGACGCTGCTCGGGCGCGGCTCCGTCTGCATCAACACGGCCGGCGAAAAAGTCTATCCCGAAGAAGTCGAGGAGGCGTTGAAGACCCATCCGATGGTCGAAGACGCGCTCGTCGTCGGCCTGCCCGATGAAAAATGGGGACAGTCCGTCACCGGCGTCGTCAAGATCGCCGCCGGCCAGCAATTCAACGAAGACATGCTCCGCGCCCATGTCCGCGACAAGCTTGCCGGCTACAAGACGCCCAAGCGCATCATCATCGGCACAGTCCCCTTCCGCGCACCGAACGGCAAGGCCGACTACAAGACGGTGACAGAATTCGCAAAGGTGGAACTGGGCGTCGCCTAAGGCCCTCACCCAACCCTCTCCCAGAGGGAGAGGGCTAGATTGAGAGCGCCCCCGTAACCCTCTCCCTCTGGGAGAGGGAGGGACCCACGCCGAAGGCGTGGGAGGGTGAGGGCCTTCGATATGGACAAGACTTCATGACCCAATCCGAATTCGCCGCGCTTCTCGCCCGCTTCGCCGCCGCTGCCACGGCGGGCGACGGCGAAGCATTCGCGAGCTGCTTCACCGAGGATGGCGTCTATCACGACTACATCTACGGCGATCACAAGGGCCGCGCCGAGATCGCGCATATGTTGCAGGACATCTTTCATCGCGACGCACGCGCCTATGACTGGAAGATGTTCGATCCCGTCTGCAACGGCAATCTCGGCTACGCCTGGTCGCTGTCGAAATTCATCTCGACTGTTCCCGCCTATGAAGGCAAGGAAGTCGTCATCGACGGCATGAGCCGCTTCGAACTGAAAGACGGCCTCATTTCCGACTACCGCGAAAGCGTCAATGGCGGCGTCGCGATGGCGCAGCTCGGTGTCGAGGAGCCGCGCCTCGTCGGCGTGCTGCGCCGCTGGGCCCGACAATTGCGCGAACGCCCCGAGGTCAAACGCTACCTCGCATAAGCGAGGCGGGTTTCTCCGCGCTCCATCTCTGCTATCCGTTGGCCATCGACATTCCGTCAACCGTTCGGAGTACCCATGCCCTTGAAACTTGCTCTGCTCGGCCGCCAATGCGCCGAGAGCCGTGCTCACCTTGACGCGCATCTGACTTCTCAGTGGGACATCCATCAGTGGCTGGCCGAAGACGGCGTGCCTGCGGGCGAAGCGATGGTGAAGGACGCCGACGCGGTCGTCGCCGGCGCCGACGCGCTCGCCTCGGGCGCCGCATTCGCGCTGATCGGCAAGGCGGCGAAGATGCGCATGTTCCAGATTCCTTTCGCCGGTTACGATTGGCTGAAGCCTGCAATGCTGCCTGCGGGATGCCTCGCCTGCAACGCGATGGGCCATGAACAGGCGATGGCGGAATTCATCGTCGCCGGCTTTCTCGAATGGGAAATCGGTTTCCGCAAACGCGATGCCGATTTCCGGTCGGGCTCCTGGAAATACACCGGCACCAGCACCGATCCGGCCGCCGTTCACGGCGAAGTGCTCGGCAAGACGCTCGGTCTTTTCGGCTACGGCAATATCGGCCGCGAAACCGCCATCCGCGCTTCGGCCTTCGGCATACGCACCATCGCACTGGCCCGCACGCCCCGTGACAAGGCGCCCGCACCCCTCGACTGGATGGGTACCCGCGCCGATATGGATCGATTTCTGGCTGAGAGCGATTACATCGCCCTGGTCTGCGATCTGAACGCCGACACGCTGCATGCCTTCGACGCCGCGGCTTTCTCGAAAATGAAAAAATCCGTCGTCATTCTCAATGTCGCGCGCGGTCCCGTCGCCGAGGAAGAAGCGCTCTACAAGGCGCTCAGCGAAAAGCGCATCGCCGGCGCGGTGATCGACACCTGGTACATCTATCCCAACCGGCCCCTTCCCGGCGGCACGCCGGAGCCGAGCCCCCGCCCTTCGCGCTTTCCCTTCCACGAACTCGACAACCTCATCATGACGCCGCACACCTCGGCACACACGCGCGGCTCGGAAGCGCGCCGCTGGCAGTCGATCGCCGCCAACCTCGACGCTTTCGCGCAAGGCGCACGTCCCGCGACGGTCGTGCTGGAGGGAACGGCGGCGCGTACAGTCTGACCGTCCCCGCCCGGCCGGTCGCTGTTGACCTTCTGCCCCGGACGGGTTGCCTCGGCTGGTGTGATTGATATTCTGTCTGCAACACCGCTGCACACCTCAAGACAGGATCACGCCAATGGAACCCATTGAGAAGTTCCGCCAGGAAACGCGCGACTGGCTGGAGGCAAATTGCCCGGCCTCGATGCGCACCCCCACGAACGACGAAGACGAGACGCCCTGGGGCGGCCGCCGGGCGGTCTGGAAGAATCCCGACGCGAAAATCTGGCTCGACCGCATGGCGAGCCGCGGCTGGACGGCGCCGACCTGGCCCAAAGCCTATGGCGGCGGCGGTCTGACCAAGGATGAAAATCTCGTCCTGCAATCTGAAATGCGCCGCATCAAGGCGCGCGCGCCGTTGGCGAGCTTCGGCCTCTGGATGCTTGGGCCCGCGCTCCTCGAATTCGCTTCCGAGGAGCAGAAGAAAGAATTCATTCCGCCGATCGTGCGCGGTGAAATCCGCTGGTGCCAGGGCTATTCGGAGCCGGGCGCGGGCTCCGACCTTGCCGGTCTTCAGACCAAGGCCGAGGACAAGGGCGACCATTATCTCGTCAACGGCCAGAAAATCTGGACCTCCCATGCCGACAAGGCGGACTGGATTTTCTGTCTCGTGCGCACAGATCCGACGAAGAAACATGACGGCATCAGTTTTCTGCTCTTCGACATGACGACACCCGGCGTCGAGGCGCGGCCGATCACGATGATCTCGGGCGCCTCGCCCTTCTGCGAAACCTTCTTCACCGACGTGAAAGTGCCGAAGAAAAATCTCGTCGGCGAATTGAACAAGGGCTGGACCATCGCCAAACGCCTTCTCGAACACGAACGCAGCATGATTTCCGGCATGGGCCTCGGTTCGGGCGTCGGCAGTTCTGCAAGCCTCGAAAGTCTGGCCAAGGATTATGCGGGTGAAGCCGACGGCCGCATCGCCAATGGCGCGCTGCGCGATCACGTCGTTCAGCAGAAGATGGACGGCAAGGCTTTCGCGCTGACCCTCCAGCGCACGGCCGAAGAAGCCAAGGCCGGACACGGCACGGGCGCGGCTTCCGCGATCTTCAAATACTACGGCACCGAGCTCAACAAGCGCCGCTACGAACTGATGCTCGAAATTCTGGGCACCCGGGGCCTCGGCTGGGAAGGCGAAGGCTTCACGCCGGAGGAAATCGGCATCACGCGCTCGTGGCTCCGCTCGAAAGGCAATTCGATCGAGGGCGGCACCTCCGAAGTGCAGCTCAACGTCGTCGCCAAGCGCGTGCTCGGCCTGCCGGACTGATCGGACGCCGGAACCTTCCTGTCTCAACAAGAACAAAACAAAAGAGTTCGACTTCGATGGCAATGGTACTGACCGAGGAGCAGCAACTTCTCCGCGATACGGCGACCCAGTTCTTTCAGGAGCGCGTCTCCATCGCCAATTTGCGCAGGCTCCGCGACACGAAAGACCCGACGGGCTTCGACCGCGGTGTCTGGAAGGACATGGCCGATCTCGGCTTCGCGGGCATCCTGATTTCCGAGAAATACGGCGGCACCGACTTCGGCCCCGTCGGCCTCGGCCTTGTGCTGGAACAAGCCGGCCGCGCGCTGGCCGCCAGCCCCCTCGTCTCGACCGTGCTTCTCTGCGGTTCCGCAGTGCAGCTCGCCGGCAGCGCCACCCAGCGCCAGGAAATCCTCTCGGCCATCGCCGCCGGCGAAATCGTCATGGCGCTGGCGCTCGAGGAAGGCGCGCATCACAACCCGGCGCAGATCGCCACCCATGCCAGGCCGCATGGCAGCGGCTACCGGATCACCGGCAGGAAGACCTTCGTTCTCGACGGCCACGTCGCCGATAAGCTGATCGTCGCGGCGCGCACATCGGGCGCCGACGGGGACAAGTCCGGCATCACTCTCTTTCTGGTCGATCCGAAGGCCAAGGGCGTCACGATTGCCCGCACCCTGATGGTCGACAGCCGCAACGCCGCCAACATCTCCTTCGATAATGTCGATGTCTCCTCCGACAGCGTTCTCGGTTCGGTCGACGGCGGCAATGACGTGCTGGAGCAGGTGCTCGACATCGCCCGCATCGGCCTTTCCGCCGAAATGCTCGGCCTCGTTTCCGAAGTCTTCGAGACGACGGTGACCTACCTGAAGGAACGCAAGCAGTTCGGCGTTCCCATCGGCTCCTTCCAGGCGCTGAAGCACCGCGCCGCAGTGATGTTCTCGGAGATCGAACTTTGCCGCTCCGTCGTTCTCGACGCACTCTCCGCGCTCGAGGCCAGGCGGAACGACGTGCCGCGGGCCGCCAGCCTCGCCAAGGCCCGCCTGTCGGACACCGCCCGCCTCGTCACCAACGAGGGCCTGCAGATGCATGGCGGCATGGGCATGACCGACCAGTTCGACATCGGCCTCTACATGAAGCGCGCCCGCGTCGCCGCCATGACCTTCGGCGACGGCAATTTCCACCGCGACCGTTACGCCGTGCTGGAAGGCTTCTAGGCCGGAAACCCGCCCGTTTTAAACAGGTTATGGAATGTGGCGCCCGGCGCGGCGCCCATTCCGCCTCACTTTCGCCCCCTTGCGAATTAATATTGGCTTCCTTGACACCGGGCCGGCACCCGGTATCTCCTAGACCTTAGAGGGGCTTGAGTAACGCTCAGGATTCGGGAGCATCGACATGCGCAAAATCACACTGGCAGCCGCCGCGGGTGCGGTCGGCTTCATGGTCGCTGCGGCGCCCGCCTCCGCATACACGACCTATCAGATCAACACCGCCGAGACCCAGGCGGCGCTGAATGAAAACGCCAATGCCGATCAGGATCAATCGAGCGGTCTGACGATCCGCACGACCAACGACGCCGCCCGGGATCAGGCCGCATCGGCATTCAGCCCCTACTCGACGACCGCGACGCCGACCCATTTTCAGCAGCAGCAGAATCTCTCGGGCGACATGAACTGGCAGGGCACGGGCTACTATCTGCGTCCGAGCAACTAGGGCATATGGTCGGATGAGCCTGTACGGCGCGAGCCGCCTACGTTGAGCGAGTACAGGTTCCCCAGATGACGGCAAACTTCGGTGAAAGAGCGCGGCGTGTTTTCGTCGCGCTTTTTCTTTTGCTCGCCGGCACCGCTCCGGCGTTGGCCCATCCGCACGTCTGGATCGACATGACGGTCGATCTCTCTTTCGACAACGCCAAACGTCTCAACGCGCTGACCGTCGCCTGGACATTCGACGAATTTTATTCGGCCTTCGCGGTGCAGGATTTCAAGAAGCTGCCGGATGGCCGCTACGATCCGGCGGACCTTGCCAAGCTCGCCGACGTGAACCTGGCGAACCTGAAGGACTGGCATTACTTCGCCGAAGTGACCGCCGGCGGCAAACCGGCCAAGCTCGGCCTCGCCCGCAACGGCGGCTCGACCTACGACGCCAAGGCCGGGCGCCTGACCATGACATTCACCGTTCCGCTCGTCTCGCCTGTCGCCGCAACCGCGAAGGCGCCGATCCGCTTCAAGATCTACGATCCGAGCTACTACATCGCCATCGACTTCGTGAAAACAGACCCGATCCACATGATCTCCGGCGCGCATGACGTCTGCACGGTGTCGACCAAGGTGCCGAACGCGGAGAAAATCTGGACAGGTCTTCCCGAAAGCGCCTTCATGGGTCCAAAGGCGGTCGTCCTCGGCAGCTATTTCGCCACCACCGCCACTCTGGTCTGCCCATGAGGATAGCGATGCCCATGAGGATAGCGATGAACGCCCGCAAGCATCGCTTCCACGCACTCCTCGCGGTTCTCATTTTCGCCTTGTGGCTGGCGCCGCACGCGGCGCAGGCCGGCCAGCCCTTCGGCATGCCGACGCCACCCTCCTCGGCCCCGGCCGCAGCCGATATGGCGCCCTCGCCCGCACCGGAAAGTTCCGGCTGGACGCCGCTCGGCGGCATCATCACCTATGCCATGACGGTCCAGCAGACCTACTATCGCGGCATGGCGAAAGCCTTCCGCGCGGTGAACCTCGAACATTCGCTCGCCGCCGCCTGGACACTCGCCTCGCTCTCTTTCGCCTATGGCATTTTTCATGCGGTCGGCCCCGGCCACGGCAAGATCGTCGTAACCTCCTACCTGCTCGCCGACGAGCGCGACGTCAGGCGGGGTATTCTCATCGCCTTTCTGTCCTCCTTCGCCCAGGCGATAACGGCTGTCGTCGCCGTCGGTGCGCTGGCCATCGTCCTCGGCCTCACCCACCGCGCCGTGGCGGACGCCGTTCCGCTGATCGAACGGGCAAGCTTCCTGCTTGTCATCGGCCTCGGCGCGGCGCTGCTCTGGCGCGCACTCCGGCGCC
The DNA here is from genome assembly GCA_036384055.1 of Parvibaculum sp. Classification (GTDB taxonomy): domain Bacteria; phylum Pseudomonadota; class Alphaproteobacteria; order Parvibaculales; family Parvibaculaceae; genus Parvibaculum. The sequence goes on along the minus strand of DASVNC010000290.1, from coordinate 23,574 downwards.
ATCGGCCTCATGGCGATCACAGCCACGCGCACAACCACGATCATGAGCACGGTCACGACCATCATCACGACCACGGGCATGACCATCACGGCCACGCGCACATGCCGACGCCCGAGGATATGCGCAACCGCAACGACTGGCGCAGCATGACGGCCATGATCCTCGCGGTGGGCCTGCGCCCCTGCACCGGCGCCATTCTCGTCTTGCTGTTTGCATTGACGCAGGGCGCCTTCCTGATCGGCGCGCTTTCGGCCCTGGCCATGTCGGTCGGCACCGCGATCACGGTGTCCTCCCTGGCCATCCTGACGCTCGTTTCCAAGAACGCGGCGCTCGGAATCGCCTCCACCACCGACAGCCCCTGGACGCGCCGCATCGAACGCGGCCTCGAAATCGGCGGCGGCCTCTTCATCCTCCTGATGGGCCTGATGATGATGGTCGGATCCTTCTTCATCGCCCAGTCGCCCCTGCTCTAAGCCGGCTACTCGACAAGCAGAACACCCCGCCCCATACTGCGCGAAAGTCGATAGGGCACCGCCGATCGGCACTCATTTCAGGATGACAGAGACACCGGCATGGCTGACGACAAGACAAGCGATTTGCCCGAGCGCATTACCGTGCTGGCCAAAGACTTCACGCCGGCGGCGATGGAGTTCCATCGCCGCAACATGAGCGAGAAGGGCTACCGCATGGAGGGCCAGATCGTTCAGCGCCGTTTCCAGATGATCGAAGGTCTCGGCGCGCCGAAAGACCTCTTCGACGGCGAGGCTTTTTACGCCGTCACCTTCGTCCGCAAGAACATCGGCCAGTAACGCAGGCCGCCGCGGCCGCCGCCGGCGCCTGCCGAAAATTTCCCAACCGATACAGATGCTTGGACGATTTCGGCACGCCGCATTCCGTCCGCGTAGGGCCTAAACCGGTTGACTCGCGGCGGCTAATCTTGTTTGCTTTCAGGGCAATCGACGTTTTGGCCTGCCTTGGCTGCGTTGCCCTTGGGGGCCTTTCAAGACACTTCCCAAAATCAGGTTGTCATCCGCCGCGCGATGGGAGCGTGGTTATTTCCGCACGCAAGTGCGCAAGGAGACATACATGGCTAGTGGTACCGTGAAGTGGTTCAACGCCCAGAAGGGTTACGGATTCATCCAGCCGTCCGACGGCGGTCGCGACGTGTTCGTGCATATCAGCGCCGTTGAGCGCGCTGGTCTGAGCTCGCTCAATGAAGGTCAGAAGATCAATTACGAGCTCGTGACCGAAAAAGGCAAGACCTCGGCCGCGAACCTCGCGGTTGCGTAAGGCTTAGGCCTACGTTCGAAATTGATGGCCGGGCCCAGCGCCCGGCCATTTTGTTTTTCGGGGGCCGCAATGGCGGCCGGCTGTTACGCAAGCGAGGCCCTTTCCGAAAAAGTCCGGACCGGGCGGCATGAGGAGAACCGATGGCGGCGGGAAGCAGAAAGCACGCGCTTACTTTTATTTTCGTCACGGTGCTCATCGACTCGATCGGCTTCGGCATCATCATGCCGGTCCTGCCGCGGCTGATCGTCAATCTCACCGGCGGCGACATGTCGACCGCTTCTGTCTATGGCGGCTGGCTCGCCGTCGTCTTCGCCCTGATGCAGTTTGTCTGCGCACCGATCATGGGCAATCTGAGCGACCGCTTCGGCCGCAGGCCCGTTCTCCTTCTGGCGCTGCTGGCCTTCAGCGCCGACTACACGCTGATGGGCTGGGCGCCGTCGATCGCCTGGCTTTTTCTGGGGCGTCTGATCTCGGGCATCACCGGCGCCACGTTCACGCCGGCCTATGCCTATGTCGCGGACGTCACCGCGCCCGAAGACCGGGCCAAGAGTTTCGGCCTGATGGGCGCCGCCTTCGGCGTCGGTTTCGTCGTCGGGCCGGTGATCGGCGGCCTGCTCGGCGAATTCGGCACACATGCCCCGTTCTTCGCCGCCGCCGCGCTCGCTATTCTCAACATGATCTATGGCTATTTCGTTTTGCCCGAAACGCTGGCGGCGGGAAACCGCCGAAACTTTTCATGGGCGCGCGCCAATCCGGTCGGCGCACTCACGCAGATCGGCGCCTATCCGCTGGTCCTCGGTCTCATCGGCGTTCTCTTCGTCCACTACCTCGCCCACAACAGCCTGCCCGCGATCTGGAGCTTCTACACCGTCGAAAAATTCCACTGGTCGCCGCGCGAGATCGGCTACTCGCTCGGCGCTGTCGGCCTGATGATGGCGATTGTCCAGGGCGGCCTCATCCGCGTGATCGTGCCGCGCATGGGCGAGAGATGGGCCGCCTATACCGGCCTCGCGCTCTCCGCCATCGCCTTCTTCGGCTATGCCTTCGCGCCCTATGGATGGGTGGTCTATATCTTCATGATCCCGGGCGCGCTGTCCGCCATCGCCTATCCCTCGATCCAGGGCTTGATGTCGGGCGTGGTGCCTGCCAACGCGCAGGGCGAATTGCAGGGCGGCATATCCAGCGCATCGAGCGTCACCGCCGTCATCAGCCCGTTCCTGATGACCCAGCTTTTCAGCTATTTCACCGCACCCGGCGCGCCTGTCTATTTTCCGGGCGCGGCCTATCTTGCCGCCGGCGTGCTGGAACTGGTCGCGGCGGCCCTGTTGATCCGGCTGGTCCGTCAGGGTCTCGCGGCGAAGCCTGCCTGACCGTCATCTTTCCTTGACAGTCCCTGCCCCGCCAGCTTGCATCGGCGGGCCGCCGAAAGAGCGGGAAACAAGATAAAAGGGCCGGGAGCGTCATGAGCATTCAGCGCATCATTTTGAATCAGATCCTCCGCTTTCAGGTGAAGCGCCGCTTCCTGAAGAAGCCCGACGTCCTCGATCTTCGTCCCATGCTGAACGAAATGACGCAGCTCCAGCCCGCGCCGCCCAAGGACATCGCCCTCGAGGCGCTGACACTGGGCGGTGTTCAGACCGAACGCCTGTCCGCGCCCGGAACGAATGGAAACGCGGCTTTCCTCTATATCCACGGCGGCGGCTGGGTCGCCGGATCGCCTGTTTCGCACCGCCCGCTCACATGGCGGCTGGCGAAGAAGATCGGTATCCCCGTCTACGCGCCGGACTATCGCCTCGCGCCCGAACATTTTTATCCCGCCGGTCTCGACGATTGCGTCGCCGCCTATCGCGGGCTTCTGGCGCAGGGCATTTCCGCGTCCGCCATCGTCGTCGGCGGCGACAGCGCGGGCGGAAACCTGACGCTGGCGCTCGCCTTACGCCTCAAGGCGGAAGGTGTGCCCCTGCCTGCCGCCCTTGTCTGCCTCTCCCCGGCGACGGATCTCACATCGAGCGGCAACTCGATCCGCACAAATGCAAAAGCGGATGCGATGTTCGTCCCCGAAATGATGCACACGATCAAGCCGCGCTATTGCCCCGGCGCCGATCTTGAAAACCCTTACCTGTCGCCGCTTTTTGGAGATGTCTCCGGCCTGCCGCCGACGCTCTTCCAGGTGGGGGCCACGGAAATGTTACTCGACGACAGCACCCGCATGGCCGACAAGATGAAAGCGTCTGGCGTCGCGGCGACGCTCGATGTCTGGCCGAAAGTCTGGCACGTCTGGCAGCTGATGGCGGACCGCCTGCCGGAAGGCGAGCAGGCCATCGACCAAATCGCCGCCTTCGCCAAGGCACAGTTGAAACCCGGCACCGCATCAACAAAAGAAAACAAATCCATGATCAAGGTTCACCATCTCAACAACTCGCGCTCGCAGCGGATTCTCTGGCTGCTCGAGGAGCTCGGCCTCCCCTATGAGATCGTCAAATACCAGCGCGACGCGACGACGAACCTCGCGCCGCCGGAACTGAAGAACATCCACCCGCTCGGCAAATCCCCCGTCGTCACCGACGGCGATCAAATCATGGCCGAATCCGGCGCGATCATCGAACTGCTGACGAAGAAATACGGCAAGGGCAAGCTCGCCCCGGCCGAGAACACACCCGCCCACGACCGCTACATCGAATGGCTGCACTTCGCCGAAGGCTCGGCCATGCTGCCGTTGTTGCTGTCGCTCTATACGAGCCGCCTGGGCGAGGCCGCCGCGCCGCTCGCGCCGCGCATCACCAGCGAGATCGCCAACCACTTCGCCTATATGAACGGCCTGGTCGAAAAAGGCGGCTATCTGCTCGGCAAGGAATTCAGCGCCGCCGACATCCAGAATTCCTTCCCCCTCGAAGCCGCCAAGGCCCGGGGCCTTCTGAAGGACTATCCGAACCTCCTCGATCTGGTCGATCGCCTGCAGGCCCGCCCCGCCTACAAGCGCGCACTCGAAAAAGGCGGACCCTACGCCTACGCCTGAACCAGGGCCGGTCGCCGATGGATCGCTACGTACAGGAGCTGGCCGCCTTCATCGCTGCCCATGCGGTGTGGACAGCCCCGATCATGTTCGTGGTGTCATTCGGCGAATCTTTCGCCTTTCTGAGCCTGCTCTTTCCCGGCACGGCCATCATGCTGGCGGCAGGCGCCCTGATCCCGAGCGGCGCGGTGCCCGTCCTGCCCCTGCTCTTTGGCGGCATAACGGGCGCGGCGCTCGGCGACGGCGTGTCCTACTGGATCGGCCTGCGCTTCGGTCATCTCGTGCCGCGGCTCTGGCCCTTTTCCAGCCGGCCCGAGCTTCTCGAGCACGGCCACGCCTTTTTCCACAGGCATGGCGGCAAGAGCGTTTTCATCGGCCGCTTTTTCGGCCCCGTCCGGGCCGTCATCCCCCTGGTCGCCGGGATGATGGAAATGGAACCCCGCCGCTTCTGGGTCGCCAATATCGCCTCGGCAATACTCTGGGCGCCATTGCTCCTGCTCCCCGGGCTCCTGGCGACCTCCGTCGTCAACGTCACGAATGGCGAGGGCGGCTGGGAATGGATCGCCCTTCTGGGCGCGGTCGCCGTTGTCGCCGCTCTGGCACTGACCCTCTGGCTCTACCGGCCCAAACGCTGAGGCGGGCAGGCGAATCGGCCAAGCGAATGGGACCGGCGAATCGGGAGGGCCTGCCGCTCTTTTCCGCCGATGATCCGGCTGTAACAAAACCATCATTTGACCCCGAAGCCCGGCAACGGCATTCCTGACCTTAGAGTGAGCGGGCGCGGCGTGTCGCAAGGCCCGGGGCGGCGGCGGCTCCGGTTTTGCCCGAAGGCCGCCGATTGTATCGAGGGACAGATGACCGGGGATTTGCATTCCGCGAGCCACATTGCCAAGGACCCGAAGACAACCATCGACATGCGCATTCAAGCCGTTCTTTAATCCCAATCCGACCACAAGGAACGGCCGCGTGTGAGCTTATCCGCCCGGCACGGCCGTCCCGAAGGTGCCCCATGCCCAAAGCGGACACGATGACGTTAACTTCAGTTTCCCGTACCTCTAGTCATCGCAGACGCCGGCTCGGCATGCGCCTCGGCGATCCCGTCTTCAAGGGCCTGACCTTCGCTTTCGCGGCGCTGGTGCTGCTCATCCTCAGCGGCGTCATCGTCGTCCTCACGGAAGGCGCCTGGCCCGCCTTGAAGGCTTTCGGACCGGCTTTCGTCTGGACCTCGACCTGGAACCCTGTGACCGACCAGTACGGCGCCTTCGTGCCCCTCGTCGGTACTCTCGAAACCGCCGTCATCGCGATGGTCATCGGCGTGCCGTTCGGCTTCGGCATGGCCTTCTTCCTGACCGAGCTGTGCCCCCACTGGCTGCGGCAGCCGATCGCGATCGCCGTCGAACTGCTCGCCGCGGTGCCGAGCATCATCTACGGCATCTGGGGGCTCTTCGTCCTCGCGCCTTTCTTCCAGTTGTCCGTCGAACCCTTCCTGATCTCGACCCTCGGTTCGCTGCCCCTCATCGGGCCGCTCTTCGCCGGGCCGCCCATCGGCATCAGCGTTCTGCTCGCCGGCCTGATTCTGGCGCTGATGATCCTGCCCTTCATCACCTCGGTGATGCGTGAGGTCTTCGCGGCCGTCCCGGCCGTCCTGCGCGAGTCCGCCTACGGCCTGGGCGCGACGCGCTGGGAAGTCGTCTGGCGGGTTGTGCTGCCCTATTCGCGCATCGGCGTCGCTGGCGCCGTCCTGCTCGGCCTCGGCCGCGCCCTCGGCGAGACGATGGCCGTCACCTTCGTCATCGGCAATGCACACGATCTGAGCCTCTCGCTGCTGGCCCCCGGCACGACGATCTCGGCGACGCTGGCCAACGAATTCACCGAAGCCGCCGGCCAGCTCTATACCTCCTCGCTGATCGCGCTCGGCTTCGTGCTGTTCATCCTGACATTCGCGGTTCTCGCCATCGGCAAGCGCATGCTGCTGAAGGCTTCCGCCGGCAAGGGAACGCTCACATGAACGCCCTTGTCCGCCGCCGCCTCCGCTTCAATTCGGCTATGACCGTCGTCTCTCTGGCGATGACGGCCGCCGTGCTGTTCATGCTGGGCGCCATCCTCTGGACGCTGCTCTGGAACGGCCTCCAGGCCATCAAGCCGTCGCTCTTCCTCGAAAACACCCCGCCGCCCGGCGGCGAAGGCGGCCTCGCCAACGCGATTTTCGGCAGCTTCCTGATGACCATGCTGGCGATCGCGATTGCGGCGCCCGTCGGCGTCATGGCCGGCACCTTCCTCGCGGAATATGCCCGCGCGAGCCGGATCGCCGACATCGTCCGCTTCATCAACGACGTTCTGCTGAGCGCGCCGTCGATCATCGTCGGCCTCTTTGTCTATGGCGTTGTCGTCGTGACGATGGGTCACTTCTCGGGCTGGGCCGGCATCATCGCACTTGCCATCATCGCCGTGCCCGTCGTCGTGCGCACGACCGAAGACATGCTGTCGCTGGTGCCCGACGCGCTGCGCGAGGCAGGCGCCGCTCTCGGCACGCCGCGCTGGATGGTCATCACCCGGATCGGCTACCGCGCCGCCTTCCAGGGCATCCTGACGGGCGTGCTGTTGGCCATCGCCCGCATCAGCGGCGAAACGGCGCCGCTGCTCTTCACCGCCCTCAACAATCAGTTCTGGAGCACAAACCTCAACGCGCCGATGGCAAACCTGCCGGTTGTCATCTTTCAGTTCGCAATGAGCCCCTATGATGATTGGCGCAATCTCGCCTGGGGAGGCGCCCTCCTCGTGACCACCGCGGTGCTTCTCCTCAATATCGTGGCCAGATTTTCCGCCAAGAGAAAGCGAGCATAGTCGATGAATACCGAAGCAGCCGTGAGCATGCCCATGTTGGACCGCTCACGAAAGCAGGGCCTGAGCGACGGTGCGCAGACTGCGGAGAAGATCAAGGTCAGCAACCTGAACTTCCACTACGGCCAGTTCCACGCCCTGAAGGACGTCAATATCTCGATCCGCGACCGCCGCGTGACCGCCTTCATCGGTCCGTCGGGCTGTGGGAAATCGACGCTGCTGCGCGTGCTGAACCGCATCTATGAAATGTATCCGGGCCAGAGCGCGAGCGGCGAAGTGCTGATCGACGGCAAGAACATTCTGAAGCCCGGCAGCGACCTCACCGAACTGCGTTCGAAGGTCGGCATGGTGTTCCAGAAGCCGACGCCCTTCCCGATGTCGATCTACGAGAACGTCGCTTTCGGCATCCGTCTTTACGAGAAGCTCAGCAAGGCCGATCTCGACGAGCGCGTTCACTGGGCGCTTTCGCGCGCCGCTCTGTGGGATGAGGTCAAGGACAAGCTCAACGTCGAAGGCACCGGCCTTTCAGGCGGTCAGCAGCAGCGCCTCTGCGTCGCCCGCGCGGTCGCCGTGCGGCCGGAAATCCTGCTGATGGACGAGCCCGCCTCCGCCCTCGATCCGATCTCGACGGCGAAGCTGGAAGAGCTGATCGAGGAATTACGCGAGGAATTCTGCATCGTCATCGTGACGCACAACATGCAGCAGGCGGCCCGCGCCTCCGACTACACGGCCTTCATGTATCTGGGGCAGCTGATCGAGTTCGACACGTCGGAAAAGATCTTCACCAATCCGACGAATGAGCGGACCCGCGACTACGTCACCGGCCGCTTCGGCTAATCCGGAAAAAAGCCCGCGCCGGATGACCGGCGCGGGACTTGTCGGATTTTTAGCGCAGGTTCATCGTGACCGTGGCGCGCTGTTGGGTTCCGTCCGGCGCCATGCCGGTGCCGACACAGACAAGACGCATCTTCAGATCGGGCTTGCGGCGCGCTGCCGCTTCGAAAATCCCCGCCCACCAGCGCGGATGCTCGACCGTGACATGCGCGTTGCGCCCGTCGGGCAGCCGCGCCATCGCCGGATAGCAGGCAATGTTGGCGAAGACGAACTTGTCGGCCATGCGCACGAATTCATCGACGACCCAGAAGACGTCCTCCCGCGGGATGTGCTCAAGCACGTCAGTCGAGATAACGCCGTCGAAAGTGCCGGAAGGATAGGTGTCGAACATCGGCACGCCGGGATCGTAGCGGTGAATGTTCGAAACATTCCAGAGACTCTGGATATTCCGGCCAAGGATCTTGCCATTGCTGTCCTTGATCGGCCCCAGCTCATACTGCTGGCCTTTGCCGCAGCCGTAATCGATGATCGTCTTGGCCCCGGTCGCATCGATCATCTCCTTGATGGAAAGGACATAGATCGGAAGCTGATCGCCCGGGAAAGTCTTTTCAGGCGCAACGTCGACCTTCTGCCCGTCGATCACGCGCGAATAGCCGTTCGCATGCATGGATCGGTAATGCGAGAGAAGTTCCGTATACGTCTGCGACGGATTTTGCTGCGTGAACATCGGACCCCATTTCCTGCCCAGTGGAAACAAAAGGGCGTCCTTCGCTCGAAAGAAGCGCCGCCCGGGCACGATTGGGCCAAATTAACCTTTCTATCGCGTTAACGCCGGCAGACCGGCGTCCTCGCGGCATTCAGGCAAGGGCGGCGCGGGCCGTCGCTTCGCTGTCGAAGAAGCTGAAGAAGTCGGAAAGTCCGCTGAGTTCAAGCGCTTCCATGACCTGCGACGAGGCCGGCGCGATGACGCCGACCTTCATCTGCCGCTGCTTGAGGAGCTTGCCGGCTGTGATGAGCAGGCGAATGCCGAGCGACGACAGGAATTCCACGTCCGTCAGGTCGATCAGCACCACCTCGCCCCTGGTTTTGAAGGCGCCGACCGAGGCGTAAAACCCGGTCTCTATTTCGCCGACCCTGGCGGTATCGAGGCGCCCGGCGAGCTTGATCGGCTTGGGCACGGAAATGTCGGTCATAAGAACATCCGTAGGGATTGGTGCGATGCCGAGGAAACTAGGCTCACACTATAACGGAATGATGACAGCGCCCAGACGCCCCCGCTCAGCCGCCGATCGAGGCGAGCGCGGCATCGAGCGTTGCGTGCATGCCGAAGATCGACGCGAAGCCGCTCACGTCGAGCACTTCCTTGACGTTATCGTGGACGCCGCACAGCGTCAGCGCGCCGCCGGCCGCCTTCACTTTCTTGGCTGTCGTCAACAACACGCGCAGGCCCGCCGAACTGATGTAATCAAGCTCGGAAAAATCGACGACGACCTTGGTCGCCCCCTTGTCGACGAGCATGGCCGCCTGATCTTCGAACGCCTTTGCGGTGCTGCTGTCGATCCGTTTCTTCGGCTTCAGGATCAACGCGCCGTTGCGAAGCTCGTGGCTCATTTCCATCATAGTCATCCGTTCCCCTGCTGGCCGTCATCGGCGGCTTGCATATTCATCTTGAGGCACAGCCGGTTGAAGTCGCCGTCGCGCCGGTAATTGAGCTGATCCACGTAGGTTCGGACAAACTTGATGCCAAGTCCACCGATCCGCCGGCCCTCGATCCCCTCGCCCAGATCGGGCAATACCGCCTCGACCGGGTTGAATGCTTTACCGTTATCGACAAGCTCGGCGTTGACAATCCCGTCCTTCAACTCGACCGACAGCCTGATCCTGGTATCACTTTGCCCGTCGAACGCGTAGGAGACAATGTTGGTGATGAGTTCGTCGAGAACGAGATTGAGCTGAAATATCTTTCTGGCCGGCACGTCGTTCCGTTCACCGAGCGCCTCGATGGCGTCGATGACGCGGGCAACCTCGGAAATGTCGTTGCGCAGCGTCAGTTCGAGTGTTTCGGACAACGGTCCATCCCCGTGGTTGAATGTCTCATAGCACCTCCGCCGCCTTCGTCAAGGCGCTTGTTCCGCCTCCGAAAAGCATACGGTAAGGCCTTGAAACGGGCCGCTTTTGGGCGCTTTCAACGCGCCCGAGTTCCGCATTGACAGCAGGCGGCGGCCTCGTACTATCCGGGTTTCTTGCAACAGGTTTACGGCACATTGGGGTGGCGATTGATGCTGACGATCCCGGAAGAATTCCTTCTCCTCACGATCAAGGATGAGGACGGCGGCTTTGTCGACATCCCGCGCGAAGCGGTCAGCGCCGGTTTCATCGGCGCGGCCATCATGGAACTGGCGCTTCAGGACCGCATCGACAGCGACCTTGAGCGTATCTGGATCATCGACAAGAAGCCGATCGGCGAACCCTGCGTCGATCTGATCCTCGAAAAGCTCTCCGCGCCCTCTTTCGAGCTGCAGGCGGCCCGCCTCATCGACCAGCTTGTCGGCTACGGCAACCAGGTCCGCGAGTTGGCCCTGAAGCGGCTCTGCGAGCGGAAGATTCTGACCGAGACCGAAGGCCGGGTGCTGTGGTTCCTGAAAGCCCGCCGCTATCCTGTCACCGACGGCACGGAGATCCGCGAGGTGAAGCTGCGCCTTCTCGAGGTGCTGCTGAAGGATGAATTGCCCGATCCGCGCGACGTCTGCCTGATGTCTCTCGCCGACACCTGCGGCATCATCCGCCAGATCGTTCCCGCTTCCGAGCTGAAGCGCGCCGGCGAACGCCTGTCGAAGCTCGCGAAGATGGACCTCATCGGCCAGAACGTCACCCGCTACATCCAGATTTTTCAGGAAGCTCTCGCTTACGCCACCTATTGGCAGATGTGAGGCCGGTCGCCGGCCGCCATGCCAAGGGTCTGGCATCTCTACGTTCTGGAATGCGCGGGCGGCCGCCTCTATACCGGCGTCACCGTCGATCTGGAGGCGCGTTACAGGGCGCATAAGGAAGGCCGCGGCGCGAAGTTCACGCGCAGCTTTCCGCCCCTGCGCATCCTGCTGACGCAAACCTACCCCGATCGCTCGCAAGCCCTGAAAGCGGAATACGCATTCAAGAAGCTCTCCGCCGAAGAAAAGCGCAAGCTCGCCCGCCCCTGACGATCCCGAACCGGCAGACCCTCAACATGCCCAAGGAAAAATCGCTGACCGACCGCATCGACGAACTGGAAATCCACCTCGCCCATCAGGACGAGATGCTGGAAGACCTGCATCAGGCCGTCGCCGCGCAGCAGGCCGAAATCGCCGAATTGACCCGCCGCCTCGGCGCCTTGGGCAGCCGCCTCCAGACGATCGAGGAAAACGCCGACGCCCCGCCGCCCGTCGAGCCCCCGCCGCCGCATTACTAGGCGCGAAGGCGCGCCTCGCCACTCGGGCCTTTCCTCGTATAAGCTCACGAAACGCGGCCGTCAGGCCGGCGAACGAACGGTGGAGCGCCATTGCGGCACGGCAGAACATGACGCTTCCCCCCGGCGACAAGACGGCCCCAGACGCCCTCGAACTCAGCATCGTCATGCCGTGCCTCAACGAGGCTGAAACGCTGGCGACCTGCATCCGTAAGGCGCAGGGGTTTCTCTCCGCCCACAACGTATCGGGTGAAGTCGTCATAGCCGATAACGGCAGCACCGACGGCTCGCGCGACATCGCGGCCGATCTCGGCGCCCGTGTCGTCGAGGTGCCGACGCGCGGCTATGGCGCGGCGCTGCAGGCGGGCATCGCCGCCGCCCGCGGCCGCTTCGTGGTGATGGGCGACGCCGACGACAGCTACGACTTCAGCGCCCTGATGCCCTTCCTGACGGAGCTGCGCGCCGGCAACGATCTCGTGATGGGCGACCGGTTTGCGGGTGGCATAGCACCCGGCGCCATGCCCTTCCTGCACCGCTATCTCGGCAACCCGGTTCTCAGCTTTCTGGGACGGCTTTTCTTCGGGCTCACCTGCCGCGACTTCCATTGCGGACTGCGCGGGTTTGCGCGCGAGGCGGTGCTCGGCCTCCATTTGCAGACGACCGGCATGGAGTTCGCCAGCGAGATGCTGGTTCGCGCCGGCCTCGCCAAACTCAGGATCGTCAGCGTGCCGACCAGGCTTGCCAAGGACGGCCGTTCGCGTCCGCCGCATCTGCGGACCTGGCGGGACGGCTGGCGGCATTTGCGCTTTCTTCTGCTCTTCAGCCCCCGCTGGCTGTTTCTCTATCCCGGCTTCGCGCTCATCGGCTTCGGTCTCGCGGCAACCCTATTGCTGCTCCCCGGCAAGGTGACGGTGGCGCCGGGCATCAGCCTCGATGTTCACACGCTGTTGATCGCCTGCATGTCCATTCTGGTCGGTACCCAGAGCATCACCTTCGGCATGCTCGCCCGGCGCTACGCGGCGCGGCGCGGGCTGCTGCCGGACTCGCTGCAATATGGACGCCTTTTGCGCAGCCTGACGCTGGAGCATCTGCTGCAACTCGGCGGCGCGCTGGTGCTGATCGGCGGCGGCGGCGTTTTCTGGGCCTTTTCGATATGGCGTTCGGCGGCGTTCGGTCCGCTGAACTATCCCGATGTCATGCGCATCCTGATCCCCTCCGTCACCGTCATCGCCTCCGGCGTGCAGCTGGCGCTCGCGGCCTTCCTTGCCAGCGTCATGGAAATCGACAGCAAGAGTTGAGAGCACCGCCGTGCCGATAAAATTTCTCCGACGGAGATTTCCCCGTACCATCGCCCTGCTGACGAGATTCCGTCAGCCTGTCGCTTATCTGGTCGTCGGCGGTTTTGCCGGGCTCGTGCACCTGACGGTCGCCTTCTCCGCGATGCACTTCGGCGGAATCGAACCTGCCCATGCCAGCCTCATCGGCTTCGTCGTCGCCAATCCATTTTCCTATGTCGGCCACAAGCTGGTGACTTTCATGGTTCCGGGCCGCGACGTATTCGAAGTGGCGCGCTTCGTCGTCAGTGCGCTCATAGGCCTCGCCCTCGCCTCGGCGATCCCCTATGCGCTGATCGACGGCCTCGCCGTGCCGCGGCTGGCGGCGCTTGCCGTCACGGTGATCGTCATCCCCATCGTGAATTTTCTGGCCATGCGCTTCTGGGTCTTCGCCCACGGCCTCAAGCAACGGGATATCGCGCCGCGCTGACCGGGATGAGTTGTCGCAACTCCCTGTCTGTGCGACGTTCGTCCGGCAGCCTCCCCGGCAAGCGCGGTCGAGAGATTGATTTCACCATGACTTGAGGACGCATGCGATTCGTCAGCCAGATAATCAAAAGCCCATTTGACTTGTTGCACTACGCGACGATCGGCAGGGTCGTTCCGCGAACACACATTCTCGTCGCCTGCATGCCAAAGAGCGGATCGACCTATCTGTCGAACACCATTTCCCGTCTGCCGGGCTTCCGGAAAGCGACCCTCGTCCGGCAATATGGGCGCGTCGAGCAGGACCTGGATATCGAAACGGTGTTGCGGAAACACCGTTATGACTACGTGGCTCAGCACCACGTCAAATACAATGAGAACACCCGCTTCATGATCGACCGCTTCGACATCAAGCCGGTAGTTCTGGTCAGAAATATTTTCGATTGTGTCGTCAGTATTCGCGATCATCTGCGCCGCGAATCGACAATTTCCCCCTCGGCCTGGTTCGACGCGCGCCATGCGGCGCTGCCTGACCGGGAGCTTGAATCCATGATCGCGCACCTGGCAATCCCTTGGTACATCAACTTCTATGTCTCCTGGATGCATTGCCCCGAAAAATTGGTTCTTACCTACGACGAGGCTGTTGGCGACACGCTGGGCTCCGTGACGCGGATTTGTGTGCATTTCGCGCTCAACTTCGACACGCAGGCCATAGAACGCGCCGTCACCGCAGGCGATCCGGGCATCGACAGGCGCAATGTCGGCCAGAACGGGCGCGGCGCTTCGCTCGATGAAGAGACAAAGGCGCTGATCCGCCGGTTCGGTGACTTCCACCCCGACATCGATTTTTCGCCAATCGGTTTGGATTAAAGACCCGTGGCCGGCATCCTGTACAATTAGACTCGCGCAGAATATCCGGCAGAGACGGTAGGACGAGCTGTCAAAATTCGTTCACTTCAGCGCTCGTTCTTAAGCGATCTTCGCCGCATATTTTGGCGCAGATCGCTCCAACTCTTTTTTGCGGGGGCTGATATCCTCGTCGCGAAAACCACCAGTCGAGCATACGCGGCGCGTTTCCCAGCCAGCGCCCGCCCTTCGATAAGGTACCAGGACAGCACGGCAAAGAGCGTTATCGCCAGCGTCGCCACGACAAAGCAGAACAGAAGTGAATGGGTGCGACCGAGAAGAGTCGATACCGACTGCTGAAGAGGAAATCCGTAGATATAGACGCCATAGGAAATGTCAGGGGGCGCGAACCGCCCGAGCTGAAAATCAGGAAAGGAGAATGCCAGATACAAGACCGCATACGGCAGGAACAATTTCTCGATGAAATCGAAGGCTGGCGTGTTGAAAGAGACTGCATAGGCGACCGCGAACGGAACAAAGACCAAACCGCTTATTGGGATTCGATGGCGCAACACATACAGCGCTGATCCCGCGAAGAAGTAATAAGCAAAGGAATATTTGCGAAAATCACCTCCGTCCGCTCCCACATGAAAATGGGGATTTTTAGCCACGGCAATTGCATAAAGGGCGATGGCGGCGGCGATGAACAGGGCTGGCCTTCGCAGAACAAACACCCCACCAGCGCAGAACAAGTACATCTTGATTTCGAGGGGAATCGTCCACAGCGAACCGTTGACGGCACTGCTGCCGACATTGTCGATGAATACCCCAGGCAGCATGTACTGAACGCCAAAAAGGAAGGTGTTTGTCTCGACGAAGCGATATGGACTCCATTGGCTAAGGTAATCCCACGCATTCAGACGGGTGAAGTAAAGGCCGATTCCAAATGCTGTAATGACTGCACAACAGAAGGCCGCTGGGTAAAGCCGGGTCGCGCGCGAAAAAAGAAACAGGCCAAGGCTTTTGGAATTGACAGCCGAACCGTAAATCAGAAATCCGCTGATGATGAAGAAAATCGAAACCGCGAGCTGCCCGCCGGTCGTACCTCCGGTGAGGCTGAGATAGAAATCTCCCGGAAGATTCTTAAACAGAACTCCGCTGTGGGTAACAATGACAAGGTAAGCAGCGAACAGCCTAAGTAAATCGAAACGATTCCTGCTGCCTTTCAATTGCTCGTCGGAAATATAGCTGGTCACAAATGCGGCCTCTGACACGTCACCGATGCAGTATGGATGGTTTGCCCATGGGCAGCAAGAACCCGCTACGATGCGAAGAATTTGGCTGTCGCCTTGGAATATTGACGGCGATCACATAGAATTCTGTGGCTAGTGAACGGTCGGCAATCCGAATAAGCCGACAGAATAATGGATGATTGGGCGAATTGTGATCAGCGCTCCGGAACTCATAGCCGTTGCCGGTCCCTGGATCACCGAACGCGAGGCCGAATACGCGGCCGAGGCTGCAAGAACAGCCTGGTTCAAGGAACACTACGTCTTCAATAGTCGGTTCGAGAAGCTCTTTGCCGAATATGTCGGCGTCAAGCATGCTGTCTCCCTGCCTCATTGCACGGCGGCGATCCACCTCTCTCTGGCAGCCCGAGGCATAGGACCTGGCGATGAGGTCATCGTGCCGGATGTCACCTGGATCGCATCGGTCGCCCCGGTCGTATATGTGGGCGCGACGCCGATTTTCGTCGATATTCTCAGCGACACCTGGTGCATCGACCCCGATGCCGTGGAAGCCGCGATAAGCGAGAAGACCAGAGCGATCATCGGCGTCGACCTGTATGGCTCAATGGCCGACTGGACGCGCCTGCGCGCGATCGCCGATCGTCACGACCTTTTCCTCCTCGAAGATTCAGCCGAGGCGCTCGGCTCCGAATACGCGGGCAAGAAGGCAGGCGCGCTCGGCGATAGTGGCGTCTTTTCCTTCCACGGCTCCAAGACGGTGGTGACCGGCGAAGGCGGCATGTTCGTTACCAATGACGATCATCTGCATGCGCGCGTCATGACGTTGCGCGACCACGGACGCCCGCCGGGCGATCGGTTCTTCCTCAATAACGAGGTCGGCTTCAAATACAAGATGAGCGCCATGCAGGCAGCGGTCGGCCTCGCCCAGATGGAGCGCATCGATGAGTTGATCGCGCGAAAGCGCCAGATATTTTCGTGGTACCGCGATGAGCTGGCCGGGATCGACGGTATTGCGATCAACGTCGAGCCGGAAGGCACGCTGAATTCCTACTGGATGGTGACGGCCATTCCCGATCCATCGCTCGGCATATCGAAATTTAAATTGATGGAGGAACTTCTAAAACGCAACATCGACACGCGGCCCTTCTTTTCGCGTCTGTCGACCTTGCCCGCCTTTGCCGGATACCAGCAGGCAACTGCGCACTTGCCGGAACGACCCGTCGGCCAGATCATGGCCGAGTACGGCGTCAACTTGCCGTCCGGTTATCACGTGAGGGGGGAGGACGTTAAGATCATTTGCGGTGCGCTGGAGGAAATCATTTTAGGTTGACGGCTTACTTACTTGTCAAAAAGGGTGAGGGACCAATTGGCTAAAGTATCGGTCGGCGTTCCGGTCTATAATGGGGAGTTGCTATTACGCGCCTGTTTGGAGTGTCTGCGGACCCAGACATTCAAAGACATCGAGATTTTGATTTTTGACAATGCATCGACTGACGCAACGAGCGACATTGCCCGCGAATACGTGACACGCGACTCACGTTTCCACTATTTTCGTCAACGTCAAAACGAAGGCGCATTCAAGAACTTCATCGATGTTCTTGACGCCGCGACCGGCGAGCACTTCCTTTGGCGTGCGCATGACGATCTTAGTGAAGCAAATTTCATAGAAGTCCTCCACACCTTGCTTCTCGGTACACCAAATGCCGAACTCGCAGCACCGATCGTGATTACAAATGATGTGGACGGCCACGAGACGGCTCGCTCGCACGTTCCCGTGATTAGCGGGACTGGTCGTATCGCGCGCATTCGCCAGATGCTGCAGCAAGCCAACTCGGCCTGGCTCTATGGTCTGTGGAAAACATCGATTATTCGTCAAATCATCCACGAAACCCAGCGGGCCTATCCCTTTGCCTGGGCATCCGATCCTCTCATGCTATTTCCTGTTATTCTGGACCAGTCCATAGTATGCACGGGCGCAACGGCATTCTTCCAACATACTCGCGCGAGGCCTATTCGAATTCGCCCGCCAGCATCGGATATGGCAATTGTCAGACGCGCCTACATTCTCCGCTGCGAAGATGTTGTTTCTCGTCGAAATTTTTCGACCTTCGAACGAATTGCCTTATCGATCCTAATTCGTAATCACGCGAGCGATCGCTGTTTCGGAAGGCGCAAGATCGCTCGGCGCTATTTACGCGAGGTAATTCACGGGCGAGCACATAATAGCCTCGAAGATGTGACACAGGCCGGGCGATAGAATGATCGAACGCGCAGGACATCAACTGCGCGCACGGCGCGCGAGAAATTCTCTCCAAGAAACAGTTTTCGGCCTGAGATAGCGCCGCGCATCTTCTCCGACCGCCGCAATCAAATCCAGAACCGTGACATAAGGCGTGAATGGCTCATTCGCCTGCGGCCACTCGGTGAGGCTGTAATCCATATAGGCCACCTCCACCCCCTGCCGCTCAAACTCCATATGATCGAGGTAATGAGCCGCGCCATGTCCAGTGATGTATTTCGTCCCACCGACTGCCTTGACGAGATCGAGAACTCGTTGCCAGGACTGGCCCGGCACGTTCATCTCATGTGACCGAAATATGCTTGCCGGCCGAACACCGAGCGCGAGCGCAGGTTCCTCGGCCGATGCAACAAGACAATCGACCAGTCGGGGCGCGGTGACGGCTCTGTCGAAGATGGCCAGCGCTTCGTCACGCGCCGGTGCCGCCTTGAAGCTCTGTCGCAAAAGTTCGCGGTGCGACGAGGCCCAGTTCTCGATGCCCGGCCGGAGATCGCCGATGATCGCCTTGGTGCCCTTGCCCTCGAGCGGAATGCTCATCCACTTTCGGTCGCCACCTAGCTTCACCTGGATCCGATTGGTGAAAGACCCCTTGGAAAATTGTGCGTCATCGAGCCAGACATAGACATCCGCCAATGCCATTTGCTCAAAGAAACCGGGCCATGGAAAATACATGGGTTGCGAAATCACGACACGGCGGCGTGTCTTCTGCCGAATCCTCTGCGTGTCCGCGAACATGTCGTCCGGCATCATTGCACCAGACCATTCTTGCATAGGTGCATCATGAATTTGCAGAGCGGATATCCGGCACCGCCGTCACAAAGCTGCCGCCCCAATCGCGAACATAGCCGAGCTGCCGCCGGACTTCCTCCTGAATGTTCCAGGGCAGGATCAGAATGAAGTCGGGCCGGTCGGCCTGCAGGTGGGCCTCGGAAACGATGGGGATGCGGCTCCCCGGCATGAATTTACCCTGTTTGGCGGCCGCGCGGTCGACGACATAGGGCAGCAAATCCGGCTTGATGCCCGCGAAGTTGAGCAGGGTGTTCCCCTTCGCGGCGGCTCCGTAAGCGCCGACCTTGCGGCCCCGCCGCTTGGCCTCGATCAGGAACGCGACAAGATCGTCTTTCACTTTCTCGGCGCGGCGCTGCAGGCTGGCGTAGAAGGCCGGCGTCGATATGCCTGCCGTCTGCTCGCGCGCCAGCAGTTCGCCGACATGAGCGGATTGAGTGTGTGGGCCGCCTGTCTTCTGAGCGAAAACACGCAGGCTCCCGCCATGCGTCGGGTGCTCCTCGACATCGAAGACGCTCAGGCCGTTAGCCCGGAATATCCGATCGACCGCCGTCAGCGACAAATAGGAATAGTGTTCGTGATAGATGGTGTCGAACTGGCATTCGCTCACAAGCCGCATCAGATGCGGAAACTCAAAAGTCGCGACACCTGCGGGCTTCAGCAGGACGGCAAAACCGGAGACAAAATCATTGATGTCCGGAACATGGGCGAGAACATTGTTGGCGGCCGTGAGGTCCGCCTGACGCCCGGCAGCGGTCAGCTCCAGGGCGAGATCGCGACCAAAGAATTTCTCGACAATCGGGATGCCTTTGGCCCGCGCAGCGGTCGCCGTGCTTGCCGTCGGTTCGACGCCGTAACATGGAATGCCGAGCGCCTGCACATATTGAAGAAGGTAGCCGTCATTCGCCGCCACTTCGGCAACCATGCTTCCGCCCGCAAGACCGAACCGCTTCGCCATCGCATCGACATAGGATTTGGCGTGAGCGAGCCAGCTCGACGAGGTGGAGCTGAAATAGGCATAGTCATGCGCGAAAAGCTCTTCCCGCCCCGCATGATCTTCCGTCTGAACCAGCCAGCAGGACGTGCAGACGAGAACCCGCAACGGATACCAGGTCTCGGGGCTCTTCAGGGTTTCAGCGGTCAGATAGGCGTTGGACGGCGGCGCCGAGCCCAGATCGATGAAAGGCAGCGAAAGCGGCGCTCCACAGTGACGGCACTTCACACTCAGTTCCTCTCGCGCAAAAGCTTGTGGCCGTGATCGCGCGGCGACATTTCCGATATCGGCAACGGCCAGGCAATGGCAAGTACCGGATCGTTCGGTCGGACGCCATCCTCGGCTTCGGCCGCATAAGCCTTGGAATGGAAATAGAGCATCTCGACATTCTCGCTCAACGTCTGGAAGCCATGCGCGAAACCTTGCGGAATAAACAGGCTGCGCGCGTTGTCGGCCGACAGGATTTCGCCATGCCACCGCCCATAGGTCGCGGAACCCTCTCGCAGATCGACCGCGACGTCGAAAACCTCGCCGGCAAGACAGCTGACAAACTTTGCTTCCGCATGCGGCGCGCGCTGGAAATGCATTCCTCGCACCGTTCCGCGCCGCGAGGTCAGGCTCCGGTTGACTTGGGCAATCGGCCAGACCCATCCGGCGCCTAGCAATTCGTCACCACAAAACATGCGCTCAAACCAGCCTCTTTCGTCCCCAAGCCGCTTGCGCTCGATGCGGATGAGCCCGTCGAGAGGTGTCCCTGCGATATCGAACCGATTGCTCATGCGGACGTTCCCCTCGATTTATCGGCGCAATAGAGCTCTCCGTAGGCGGAAATTTGCGACAGCGTGACCTGGCGCATGTCCTCGCGCCGATTGAATGCCCGATACCAGTCCGCCAGCCACTCAATCCCCAGATAGCCAGATAAGTTATCTCTCCACCCGAGCAGATCGCGCGCCAGGCTTGAGTCGATTCCAAGCGTCATCATTTCGTGCGGGCCAGCATCGTTGCCGGGCCGCCAGGTCTTGGCCGCTCCGAGCGCCGATTGAATCGCCGCGGCAAGCTCGGCGACCGTGACGGGCGCGCTGTCGTGAGGCGGGCCAAAGTTGAGCGCGGGCACCGAGACGCTCCCTTCACTCAAGGCACGAACAAATGTGAAATATCCGCTCAGACAGTCGAGAACATGCTGCCACGGCCGCGCCGCAAGCGGATTGCGCAGCACAACCGGCTCGCCGGCGCAGACGGCCCGCCAGACGTCGGGAACAATACGGTCAGGCGAAAAATCTCCACCACCAATGACATTGCCTCCGCGCGCCGTCGCCACCTTGACGCCGCTGCCGGCGAAGAAGGAGCGTGCATAGCTGGAAACGACAATCTCCGTCGCCGCCTTGGAAGCGGCATAGGGATCGTGCCCGCCCAGCGGATCGCTCTCGCGGAAAGCTTGGCCCTCCTCGGCATTCTCATAGACCTTGTCGGTCGTCACGACGAGCAGGGTGTCGAGGCTGCGTACATCGCGCAACGCATCGAGAAGATGCACCGTTCCCATCACGTTGGTTTCGAAGTTCTCGACGGGGTGCGCATATGACCGCCGGACCAGCGGTTGTGCCGCCATGTGTATGACGATCTCCGGATCGGCGTCGGCGACGCAGGAGCGGAGCGTGTCGCGGTCCCTGAGGTCGATCAGATGCGAGCGGATACCGCGATCGGCCGCTGACAACGAGAAGAGGTTCGGCTCGCTGTCAGGCGCAAGGGATATACCCGTCAGATCGGCGCCGAGCCGCGAAAGCCACAAAGCCGCCCACGAACCCTTGAAGCCCGTATGGCCGGTCAGCAGGACGCGTTTCCCGCGCCAGAAGTCTGTGTCGAGCCCGTCGATCCGCACTCAGGACTCCCACACCTTCCACGGGGCCGCGCCGCTCGCCCACAGCTCTTCCAGATAGTTCTTCTCTCGCAACGTGTCCATCGGCTGCCAGAACCCGCTATGCCTGAAGGCCATCAGCTGACCGTCGCCGGCAAGACTCGAAAGCGGATCGCCTTCGAACGGCGTCGCGTCGCCGGCGATGCGGTCGAGCACCGAAGGCTGAAGGACGAAAAAACCGCCATTGATCCAGGCATTGTCGCCTGGCGGCTTTTCGATGAACCGCTGAACCCGCGAATCTTCCATCTCCAGTGCGCCACACCGGCCCGGCGGAATCACACTGGTCAAGGTCGCCTCCTTGCCGTGGCCTTTGTGAAAGGCGACAAGCGCGCCGATATCAATGTCCGAAACGCCGTCGCCGTAAGTCATGCAGAACGGCTCATCGGTATCGAGATAATTGCGCACGCGCTTTACACGACCCCCCGTCAACGTATCTGCGCCGGTATCGACAAGCGTGACACGCCAGGGTTCCGCGGTTTTCTGGTGAAAGATAATTTCTCCGGTCTTCGCATCGATCGTTACATCCGATGAGTGAAGAACGTAGTTCGCGAAATATTCCTTGATCATGTAGCCGCGATAGCCGAGGCAAACGACGAAATCGGTCAGTCCGTAATGCGTATAGATTTTCATGATGTGCCAGAGGATCGGCCGCCCGCCGATCTCGATCATGGGCTTCGGCCGGAGCTGACTTTCCTCCGAAATACGCGTGCCGAGACCACCCGCGAGAATTACAACCTTGGTCATCTCACCCTCGTCCACCGGCAAAATTCGCTCGCATACGAATACGCCATTTGGCGCCCCCTGCGCCTGATTGTCAGCGTCGTGAATATTATCTGCCACTCGTGCAACGCTATTGCCACCCCGCCCGGCCAGAAAACTCTTTTCGATGGCCTCATCTTGGCGACGGGGTCTGCAAGTGTAGCACCCGGCACAAAAATATTCGGGGCATCACGGACGGACCCGCCCGAAATATTTTCGACACTTGGGGTGGTCCCAACGACTTCGGCCGGCAGCCGCGCAATCTGTCAGGCGATAATAGTGGTAGCGGAGGACGGATTCGAACCGCCGACACGCGGATTATGATTCCGCTGCTCTAACCAACTGAGCTACTCCGCCCCGATGGGCTAAGGGGCCCGAAAAGAAGGGCTCCTGCCTCAAAAGAGAGGGGGATATAAGGGCCGGTCGCAAAGCCTGTCAAGTCAGGCCGGGCGGTCCCCGGAAATGGCCGGATCGGCGGCTTCGGCGCCGCCCGCCTTGCGGAAGCGCAGCATGGTGAAAAGGCCCATTGGCTGCAGCGAGCGGGTTTCGATGAGATCGAGCGTCGTCATATGCGTGATCGTCTCGATGCGGAAATCCGGATGCCAGCCGAGCGCGCGCGCCGCCGGCGCCATCCAGCGTTCGATCCTGCCGCGAAGACCGTGATCCTGCGCGAAGTGATTGACGATGACGACCTCGCCGCCCGGCGCACAGACGCGCTCAAGCTCGGCAAGCACCTTCACCGGATCCGGCACCACCGTCATCACATACATGGCGACGACCGTGTCGAAGGACGCGTCTTCGAAACGCAGCTGCGAGGCGTCCATCTCGTAAAGACCGGCGACGTTGCGCAGCTTGCGCGCCCGCGCCCGCTGGCGCGCCTTGCGCAGCATGTCGGGAGAAAAATCGATGCCGGTGATGGAAAGATGCTGTGCGTAGCGCGGCAGCGCGACGCCTGTGCCGACGCCGACTTCCAGCAATGTTCCATCGCGCTGGTTGATCACGTCGATGGCGCGCTTGCGGCCGAAATCGGCGATGGGCCCGAACGACCAGTCATAAACCGGCGCCCAACGCGCATAGGCCTTGAGCACCGACTGTTCGTCAATGCGAGCAATTCCGTTCAACGCGCTCTCCCACCTTCGTTACCAGAGCCTAATGTGCGGGTCGGTCCCCCTACCCGCAAGCCTTTTATTCCCGCTGGCGGCCTCAAGCCTGCCGGATTCGACTGACGGATGCCCGCCGGAACCTCGTTTTGCCTGCCAGGCGTCACTGAGCCGCAGCCTGCGAAGGCCGGAACGACATTTCGCCCATCGCGTCGGAGAGCGCCTCGGCGATGAACCCGCCGCCGAGCACGCGCATGCCCGCGCCAGCGTCATAGAAGACACATGCCTGACCGGGCGCGACGCCGTCCTCGCCCTCCGCCAACACGACCTCGATGCGGCCTTGCGCGTCGAAGCCCAGTCGCGCGGGGATCGGCGCGGACGTGGAACGAACTTTGACCAGCATGTCGACGCCGCGCGCCGCCGCCGCGTCGAGCGCGTCATCGCCCAG
>DASVNC010000289.1:0-17703 GCA_036384055.1 Parvibaculum sp. | reverse complement strand
GGATCAGCATGACGAGCGGCGATTCATGCACATGCTCGAGCGTGTGATGATCGGCGCGCGATTTTCCGTGGAAGGTCATGAAGATCAGACGCCATGAATAGAAGGACGTCAGGAAGGCGGCGAAGATCGTCAGCGCATAAGCGTACATATGCGCCGAGTTGGTGCCCGCATAAGTCGCCTCGATGATGGCGTCCTTGGAGAAGTAGCCCGCCGTCAGCGGGAAGCCGGTCAGCGCCAGCGTGCCCACGACCATCATCGCGTAAGTGGCGGGGATCATCTTGAACAGGCCGCCCATCTTGCGCATGTCCTGCTCGTCGCCCATCGCGTGGATGACCGAGCCGCTGCCGAGGAACAGCAGCGCCTTGAAGAAGGCGTGAGTGAAGAGATGGAACATCGCGGCTTCGTAGGCGCCGACGCCGAGGGCTGCAAACATGTAGCCGAGCTGCGAGCAGGTCGAATAGGCGATGACGCGCTTGATGTCGTTCTGGACGAGGCCGACGGTGGCCGCGAAGAAGGCCGTCGTCGCACCGATGACGGTGACGACGGTCAGCGCGACCGGCGAGAACTCAAAAATCGGCGACATGCGCGCGACGAGAAACACGCCAGCCGTCACCATCGTCGCGGCATGGATCAGCGCGGAGACCGGCGTCGGGCCTTCCATCGCATCCGGCAGCCAGGTGTGCAGCATGAACTGCGCCGACTTGCCCATCGCGCCCATGAAGAGCAGCAGACAGATCGTCGTCACCACCGGCACATCATGGCCGAGGAAGAGGAAGCTCTTGTTGGCGAGATGCGGGATCGCCTTGAAGACGGTGTCGAACTCGACCGAGCCGACCATCAGGAAGATCGTCGCAATGCCCAGGATCAGCCCGAAGTCGCCGACGCGGTTGACCACGAAGGCCTTGATCGCCGCCGCATTGGCGCTCGGCTTCTGGTACCAGAAGCCGATCAGCAGGTAAGACGCGAGGCCGACGCCTTCCCAGCCGAAGAAGAGCTGAACGAAGTTGTCCGCCGTCACCAGCATCAGCATGGCGAAGGTGAAGAGCGAGAGATAGGCGAAGAAACGCGGCTGGTGCGGATCGTGGCTCATGTAGCCGATCGAATAGACATGCACGAGGGCGGAGACGGAGGTGACGACGACCAGCATGACAGCGGTCAGCGCGTCGATGCGCAGCCGCCAGTCGCTCTCGAAACTGCCGCTGTCGATCCAGGTCGCGACCTGCACATGGTCGGTGAGCCCCCCGAAGGTGACGGTCGGAAAAGCGACAATGGCGAGGCCGGCCGAGACGATGAGCAGGCCCGTGGTGACAAGCTGCGCGCCGCGCACCCCGATCCAGCGGCCGAACAGCCCCGCGATGAGAAAGCCCAGAAGCGGCAGGAAGACGATAGCGGAGTACATCTCTCCTACCCCTTCATCAGATTAACGTCCTCAACCGCGATGGAACCGCGGTTGCGGAAATAGGTCACGAGAATGGCGAGGCCGATGGCGGCTTCGGCGGCGGCGACGGTGAGCACGAAGAGCGCGAAGACCTGCCCGGCCAGATCGTTCAGAAAGACGGAGAAGGCGACAAGGTTGATGTTCACCGCGAGCAGCATCAATTCGATCGACATCAGAATGATGATGACGTTCTTCCGATTCAGGAAGATGCCGAAGACGCCGATCGTAAAGAGGATCGCGGCTACGGTGAGATAATGAGCGAGGCCGATTTGCATTATATGAGTCCCACCTGCGTCATAGTCCCTGCCCCGGCTTCACGTCTTTGTATTCGACGCCCTCGGAGCGCGAGCGGCCGACCTGTTTCCAGATCACCTGCCGCTTGATGTCGGGGCGGTGGCGGAGCGTCAGCACGATGGCGCCGATCATGGCGACAAGAAGAATGAGGCCCGAGGCCTGGAAGAGGTACATGTACTGCGTATAAAGCACACGGCCGAGCGCGCGCGTGTTGGTCACATGATCGATGAAGGCCGGCACGGGCGCGGCGGCGACATGGGCCGCATCCGGGGAGATAACCCAGGTGACGCCGATCATGAACAGTTCGGCGAAGAGGATCAGCCCGACGAGGCCGCCGACCGGAAGATATTGCAGGAAGCCCTGACGCAGCTCACCGAAGTCGATGTCGAGCATCATGACGACAAAGAGGAAGAGCACCGCGACAGCGCCGACATAGACGATGACCAGAATGAGCGCGATGAACTCGGCGCCCATCAGCACGAAGAGCGCGGCGGCATTGAAAAAGGCGAGGATCAGGAAGAGAACCGAATGCACCGGATTGCGCGATGCAATCACCATGAATCCGGCCGCCACGGCAATCGCCGAGAAGACGTAGAATGCGATTGCGGTAACGATCATCTGGACCCCTTGTCCCTCTTGATGCCCGGCCTCACGCCGGACCTTTTCTCTTCAACCCAGTGCGTCAGCGGTATGGCGCGTCGAGTTCGATGTTCTTGGCGATTTCGCGTTCCCAACGGTCGCCATTGGCGAGCAGCCGGTCCTTGTCGTACATGAGCTCTTCGCGGGTCTCCACGGAGAACTCGAAATTCGGCCCCTCGACGATGGCGTCCACCGGGCAGGCTTCCTGGCAGAAGCCGCAGTAAATGCACTTCGTCATGTCGATGTCGTAGCGCGTGGTGCGGCGCGTGCCGTCGTTGCGGCGCGGGCCGGCCTCGATGGTGATGGCCTGAGCCGGGCAGATCGCTTCGCAAAGTTTGCAGGCGATGCAGCGCTCTTCGCCGTTCGGGTAGCGGCGCAGCGCGTGTTCGCCACGGAAGCGGGGCGAGAGCGGACCCTTTTCAAAGGGATAGTTCACCGTCACCTTCGGCTTGAAGAAATAGCGCATGGCGAGGATGAAGCTCGCGACGAATTCCAGCAGGAAGAGCTGGCGGGCCGTCTGATTGAGGGAAGCCATGTTCAGTCCTTTCCCGTCAATGATGCGGCACAAGGCCGAAGCCGACGAGCACGCCCGCCGTCAGCACGACCCAGAAAAGCGAGAACGGCAGGAAGACCTTCCAGCCCAGACGCATCAGCTGGTCGTAGCGGTAGCGCGGCACGAAGGCCTTCACCATCGCAAACATGAAGAAGACCAGCGACAGCTTCAGCACGAACCAGACGAGACCCGGCACCCAGGTAAAGGGCGCGATGTTCACCGGCGGCAGCCAGCCGCCGAGGAAGAGGATCGTCGTCATCGCGCACATCAGGATGATCGACACATATTCGCCGAGCATGAACATCATGTAGGGCGTCGAGGAATACTCGACCATGAAACCGGCGACGAGTTCCGATTCCGCTTCGACAAGATCGAAGGGCGGTCGGTTCGTTTCGGCCAGCGCCGAGATGAAGAAGATCACGAACATCGGCAGATGCGGCAGCCAATACCAGTTCAGCATGCCGTAATGGCCGTCCTGCGCGCGCACGATGTCGGAGAGGTTGAGCGAGCCCGCCGTCATCAGCACGGTAATCAGGACGAAGCCGATGGAGACTTCATAAGAAACCATCTGCGCGGCCGAGCGCAGCGCCGACAGGAACGGATATTTCGAATTCGACGCCCAGCCCGCCATGATGACGCCGTATACGCCGAGCGAGGAGAAGGCGAGAATGTAGAGAATGCCGACATTGAGGTTGGAGATGACTATGCCATCGGCCAGCGGCACGACCGCCCAGGCCGACAAGGCCAGCGTCACAGTGACCAGCGGCGCCAGCATGAAGACGCCCTTGTTGGCGCCGGCCGGGATCACCAATTCCTTGAAGACGAACTTCAGTAGATCGGCGAAGGACTGGAACAGGCCGAAGGCGCCGACGACATTGGGGCCGCGACGCAGCTGCACGGCTGCCCAGATCTTCCGGTCGGCCAGCAATATGTAAGCGGTGAAGACCAGCAGGCCGACCAGCAACGCCAGCGCCTGCCCGACGATGATCGCGAACGGAATGCCGTAGGTGGTGAGAAAATCGCTCATCGATCCCGTCACTCCGCCGCTTGTGTGCGCCGAAGCGCGGCAAGTTGCGCCGAACACTCGGCCATCACCGCGCTCGCCCGCGCGATCGGATTGGTCAGGTGGAAGTCCCTGATCGGCGTTTCGAAGGCGGCAGCGTCCATCTCGCCGGCAGCAAGGTCTGGAAGGTCGCCCGCCGCGACGATCCCGTCGAGATGCGCGAAGTGCGGCGCGTCCTTCTCCATCGCCGCGCGAAGCTGTTCCAGCTTGTCGTAGGGGAGAACCTGCCCCAGCACCGCCGACAGCGCGCGCAGGATCGTCCAGTCTTCGCGCGCTTCTCCCGGCGGGAATGCGGCGCGCTGACCGCGCTGCACGCGGCCTTCGGTGTTGACGTAAATGCCGTCTTTCTCGGTATAGGCCGCGCCCGGCAGGATCACGTCGGCGCGATGCGCGCCGACGTCGCCATGCGTGCCCTGATAGACGACGAAAGCCTGGCCCAGTTTCGACATGTCGATTTCGTCGGCGCCGAGGAGATAGACGAAATCGATCTCGCCTTTCGACGCGCCGTCGAGAATACCCGCCACGTCGCGCCCGTTCGCGCCCGGCACGAGGCCGAGATCGAGGCCGGCGACGCGGGCGGCTGCCGTGTGCAGCACGTTGAAGCCGGCATTGAACGACTTCGCGAGGCGGATGGCGGCGGCGAGAACGGCGGCGCCGTCCTTCCGCGTCAGCGCGCCCTGCCCGACGATGACCATCGGCTTCTTCGCCGCCTTCAGTACTTCGGCAAAACCATGCGCGCCGGAGGCGACATCCTTCAGCGACTGCGTGCCGGCACCGATGTGCTCGTAGTCATAGGTGAGATCGTGGCGCGGACCGATGACGCCGACCTTCAGACCGCCCATACGGAAGCGTTTGCGGATGCGCGCATTGACGATGGGTGCCTCGCGGCGCGGATCGGAGCCGATAATGAGAATGGCGTCCGCGTCTTCGATGCCGGCAATGGTCGAGTTGAAGAGATAACTCGCGCGCGCGCCGCCGAGCTTTGCGCCATCCTGGCGGCAGTCGATGTTCGGCGAGCCGAGCTTCGCCCAGAGGTCTTTCAGCGCCTTCATTTCCTCGGCGGCGCAGAGGTCGCCGGCAATGGCGGCCATGCGCTCGGGCTTCGTCGCTTTCAGCTTCGCGGCGATGGCGGCAAACGCCTCGTCCCAGGAGGCTTCGCGCAGCCGGCCGTTCTCACGAATATAAGGCCGGTCGAGGCGCTGCGTCTTCAGGCCGTCCCAGATGAAGCGCGTCTTGTCCGAAATCCATTCTTCATTCACGTCCTCGTTGAGGCGGGGAAGAATGCGCATGACTTCGGAGCCGCGCGCATCGACGCGGATGTTCGAGCCGACGGCATCCATGACGTCGATCGATTCCGTCTTGCGCAGCTCCCACGGACGCGCCGTGAAGGCGAAAGGCCGGAAGGTCAGCGCGCCGACGGGGCAGAGATCGACGACATTCGCCGACAGCTCCGACGTCAGGGCGTGCTCTAGATAGGTCGTGATCTCCATATCCTCGCCGCGGCCGATGGCGCCGATTTCCGGCGTGCCGGCGACTTCGGTCGCGAAACGGACGCAGCGCGTGCACTGGATGCAGCGCGTCATCACGGTCTTGACCAGCGGACCCATGTATTTTTCTTCGACGGCGCGCTTGTTTTCGAGGAAGCGCGAACCGTCGGTGCCGTAGGCCATCGCCTGGTCTTGCAGATCGCATTCGCCGCCCTGATCGCAGATCGGGCAGTCGAGCGGATGGTTGATCAGCAGGAATTCCATCGCGCCTTCGCGGGCGCGCTTCACCTGCTCGGTCGTGGTGCGGACCACAGCGCCTTCCGACGCCGGCATGGCGCAGCTGGCGACCGGCTTCGGCGACTTCTCGACCTCAACGAGGCACATGCGGCAGTTGCCCGCAATGGACAGACGCTCGTGATAGCAGAAGCGCGGAATTTCGACACCCGCCGCTTCGCATGCCTGCAGCAGCGTGGCGCCCTGCGCGACCTCAACCTCAATGCCATCGACCGTAAGCTTCGGCATGCCCTACTCCGCCGCCTGCGCGTGACCGCTATGGGCGGCGATACGCTCTTCGATAACCGGCCGGAAATGCCGGATGAGACCCTGGATCGGCCAGGCCGCCGCGTCGCCGAGCGCGCAGATGGTGTGGCCTTCGACGCGCTTGGTGACGTCGAGCAGCATGTCGATTTCGGAGACCTGCGCCTCGCCGGTGACGAGGCGTTCCATCACGCGCCACATCCAGCCCGTGCCTTCGCGGCAGGGCGTGCACTGGCCGCAGCTCTCGTGCTTGTAGAAAGCCGAGAGACGCGCGATCGCCTTGATGAGGTCGGTCGATTTGTCCATGACGATGACGGCTGCCGTGCCGAGGCCCGACTGAACATTTTTCAGCGAGTCGAAATCCATCAGCACGTTGTCGCAGATCGATTTCGGAATGAGCGGCACGGAGGCGCCGCCGGGGATCACGGCGAGGAGATTGTCCCAGCCGCCGCGCACGCCGCCGCAATGCCTGTCGATCAGTTCACGCAGCGGGATGCCCATTTCCTCTTCGACGTTGCAGGGCCTGTTCACGTGGCCCGAGATCGAGAAAATCTTGGTGCCGGTATTGTTCGGACGGCCGAGGCCGGCAAACCATGTCGCGCCACGGCGCAGAATGGTCGGCGCGACGGCGATGGATTCGACGTTGTTGACCGTCGTCGGCGCGCCGTAGAGGCCCATATTGGCCGGGAACGGCGGCTTCAGGCGCGGCATGCCCTTCTTGCCTTCGAGGCTTTCGAGGAGCGCCGTCTCTTCGCCGCAGATATAGGCGCCGGCGCCGTGATGCACGTAGAGGTCGAAGTCCCAGCCGGAACCCGCCGCGTTCTTGCCCAGCAGGCCAGCCGCATAGGCTTCGTCCACCGCGGCCTGCAGCGCGATGCGCTCGGCGATGAACTCGCCACGCACATAGACGTAACAAACATGAGCGCCCATCGCGAAACTGGCGATCAGGCAGCCTTCGATCAGCTTCTGCGGATCGTTGCGGAGAATTTCGCGGTCCTTGCAGGTGCCGGGCTCCGACTCGTCTGCGTTGACGACGAGGTAATGCGGGCGGCCGCCGGAGTCCTTGGGCATGAAGGACCATTTGAGGCCAGTCGGGAAGCCCGCGCCGCCGCGGCCGCGCAGGCCCGACTTCTTCATCTCGTCGATGATCCAGTCGCGGCCCTTGGCGACAAGTTCAGCCGTGCCGTCCCAGTCGCCGCGCTTGCGCGCGCCGGCAAGGCCCGGCTCGCCGAGGCCGTAGAGGTTGGTGAAAATGCGATCCTTGTCCTCAAGCATCACTTGCCCCCGCCCGAGACCGTGGAAGTCAGGCTCGTCAAGCCGCCGATCGGCTCGGAGCCGCTGCGGCCGTTTTGCGGTCCGGGCTTCACATCCTTGCCGGAGCGCAGCGCACCCAGAATTTCCTCGAGTTTCTTGCCGTCGAGGTCTTCGTAGAAATCGTCGTTGATCTGAACCATCGGCGCGTTGGCGCAGGCGCCGAGGCACTCGACCTCGAGCCAGGAGAGCTTGCCGTCGGCGCTCAACTGGCCTTCGGGGCCGATATGCTTGCGGCAGACATCTTTCAGTTCGTCGGAGCCGCGCAGCCAGCACGGCGTCGTGCCGCAAAGCTGGACGTAGTGCTCGCCGACCGGCGACAGATTGAACATCGTGTAGAAGGTCGCGACTTCGAGCGCGCGGATGTAATCCATCTTCAGCATTTCGGCGACGTAGCGGATCGCCGGTTCGGGCAGCCAGCCGCCGACCTGCTTCTGGGCCTGCCAGAACAGCGGAATGATGGCCGAGGCCTGACGGCCTTCGGGATATTTCGCAATCTGCCCTTTCGCCCATTCGATATTCTCGGGCGTGAAGGCGAAGCTCGCCGGCTGATTGGGGCTCAGACGCCGCACACTCATCGATCAACCTCACCGAAGACGATGTCGAGCGAACCCAGAATGGCGGAAACGTCCGCCAGCATGTGGCCGCGACAGAGATGATCCATTGCCTGAAGATGCGCATAACCCGGCGCGCGGATCTTGCACTTGTAGGGCTTGTTGGTGCCGTCGGCGACAAGGTAGACGCCGAACTCGCCCTTGGGCGCCTCGACGGCCGCATACACTTCGCCGGCCGGCACGTGATAGCCCTCGGTATAAAGCTTGAAATGATGGATGAGTGCTTCCATCGAACGCTTCATGGTCGCGCGCGACGGCGGGAACATCTTCCCGTCCTCGGTATGCACCGGGCCTTCCGGCATCATCCGGATGGCCTGCTTGATGATGCGCAGCGACTGGCGCATCTCGTCCATGCGCACGAGATAGCGGTCGTAGCAATCGCCGTTCTTGCCGACCGGAATGTCGAAGTCGAGTTCGGAGTAAACTTCGTAAGGCTGGGCGCGGCGCAAATCCCAGGCGAGGCCCGAGCCGCGCGCCATGACGCCGGAGAAGCCCCAGTCCATCACTTCCTGCCTGGAAACGACGGCGATGTCGGCGTTTCGCTGCATGAAGATGCGGTTGCCGGTCAGCAGCGTTTCGAGATCGTCGAGCACCTTTTCGCAGGGGTCGCAGAAGTCGTAGATGTCCTGAACGAGCTTCGGCGGCAAATCCTGATGCACGCCGCCCGGACGGAAATAGGCCGCGTGCATGCGCGACCCGGAGGCGCGCTCATAGAAGATCATCATCTTCTCGCGCTCTTCGAAACCCCAGAGCGGCGGCGTCAGCGCGCCGACGTCCATCGCCTGTGTCGTGACGTTCAGGAGATGCGAGAGCAGACGGCCGATTTCGGAATAGATGACGCGGATGAACTGGCCGCGGCGCGGCACTTCGATGCCGAGCAGTTTTTCGACGGCCAGCGAATAGGCGTGCTCCTGATTCATCGGCGCGACGTAATCGAGCCGGTCGAAATAAGGCAGCGCCTGCAGATAGGTCTTGGCCTCGATCAGCTTTTCGGTGCCGCGATGCAGGAGACCGATATGCGGATCGACGCGCTCGACGATTTCGCCCTGAAGCTCCAGCACGAGGCGCAGCACGCCATGCGCGGCCGGGTGCTGCGGGCCGAAGTTGAGCGTGAAATTCTGGAGGGCCTGTTCGGTCATTTGGGCTTTGTCTCCGCCTTCTCATCGCCGGGCAGCACGTATTCGGCGCCTTCCCAAGGGCTGAGGAAGTCGAACGAGCGGAACTCCTGCGTCAGCTTCACCGGCTCGTAGACGACGCGCTTCTGGTCGGCGTCGTAGCGCACCTCGACATAGCCGGTCATCGGGAAATCCTTGCGCAGCGGATAGCCCGAGAAACCGTAGTCGGTGAGGATGCGGCGCAAATCCGGATGGCCGGAAAAGAGCACGCCGTACATATCGAAGGTCTCGCGCTCGTACCAGTTCGCGGCCGGGAAAATGCCGACCGCGCTCGGAACGGCGGTGTCCTCGTCGGTCTCGACCTTGATGCGGATGCGGCGGTTCGTCTCCATCGACAGCAGATGGTAGACGACGTCGAAGCGGCGCTCCCGCGTCGGGTAGTCGACAGCGGTGATGTCGATCAGCGAGGTGAAGCGGCAAGCCGCATCGTCGCGCAGCAATGTGAGCAGCGGCAGGATGGACGCCGCCTGCGCGGTCACGTTGAGCTCGCCGAAAGCGATCTCATAGCCGACAACAGCCTCTCCGAGCTTTGCGCGGAGATGGTCGCCAAGATTGTTCAGACTTTCGTCCATCGAAGCTGTCTCGAAACTCGTGAACGGCACCGGCTCGAAGAAGAGCCGGCCACCGCCCGGTTCACGAAAATCACCGGTCGATCGTACCCGTCCGACGGATTTTCTTCTGGAGCGCGAGGATGCCGTAAACCAGCGCCTCGGCAGTGGGGGGACATCCGGGGACGTAGATGTCAACCGGAACGATCCGGTCGCAGCCGCGCACCACGGAGTAGGAGTAGTGATAGTAACCGCCGCCGTTGGCGCATGATCCCATCGAGATCACATAACGCGGCTCCGGCATCTGGTCGTAAACCTTGCGGAGCGCCGGCGCCATCTTGTTCGTCAGGGTGCCGGCGACAATCATCACATCGGACTGGCGCGGGGACGCGCGCGGGGCGAAACCGAAACGCTCGGTGTCGTAGCGCGGCATCGAGCTCTGGATCATCTCGACGGCGCAGCAGGCCAGGCCGAAGGTCATGAACATCAGCGACCCGGTGCGCGACCAGTTGATGAGATCCTCGACCGAGGTCAGCAGGAAACCCTTGTCGGCAAGCTGGTCGGAAATCTGCTGGAACGCCTCGTCGGGCATCGGCGGAACATTGCTGCCCTTGACCGGTGCGCCGCCGCGCGGCGTGTTGGCGGAAACCGCAACGTCTTCGGCTGCTTCGGGGCTCATTCCCATTCGAGGGCTCCCTTTTTCCACTCATACGTGAAGCCGACGGTCAGCACGCCGAGGAAGACGATCATCGACCAGAAGCCGAACATGCCGATATCGCCGAGCGAGATCGCCCAGGGAAAGAGGAACGCCACTTCGAGATCGAAAATAATGAACAGGATTGCGACGAGGTAATACTTCACGTCGAACTTCATGCGCGCGTCGTCGAAAGCGTCGAATCCGCATTCATACGCGGAGAGCTTTTCGGTGTCGGGCTTGCTCGGGGCCGTCAGGAAGGGCGCCACCAGAAGCGCCAGACCGATCACGAGAGACAGCCCGATAAAGACGAGAATGGGCAGATACTCGCGAAGCAGGTCTTCCATTGATGTTCCCCAGAACACACCGTCGGGCCGCCCGGCTTGACCGGGTCTCTCTCCGTTCGGCGCGCAAATTGGCTGTCGAATCCGCGGGCAGTATATCCCTCGCATGTGCAGAATCAAATGCTGTGAGCGACACGCCGCGCGCTAAAAAAATCCTTATGCCATTTGATGTTGCTGAAAACCCCTCGCAATGCAGCATTGCCCCCCGACGCAGGGGCGCGAAGGGTGCGTCATGTTCCATCGGGAAGAAAAGTGGCGGGAGTGACGGGACTCGAACCCGCGGCCTCCGGCGTGACAGGGTCGTGCCAGTCCTTAAATTACTACCGGAGCCTCGCTATGCGGCTCAATTGGCGATTGCACCCTGCTCCCCGCCGGTGCCCGCCGCCCGAACACTGCGCCCCATGCGCGATTTCAGCCACCGGTGAACAGGCAACTCGACCGTTCGATAGAAGATCAGCGAAAACGCCACGGCCAGTACGATTCCAGACATTTGCCAAACTATGACGACGAAGAGAGGGGCGCTTTTAAAAGCCATTGCGCCGACCTTACCCGCAGCCGACAGCACCAGCCAATGCGACAGATATAGCGTATATGACGCGCCGCCAATACGGACAAGCAGGTCAAAGAAAGAGCTGCCTTCGCGCCTGAGTTGGGGTTCCAGACCGGTTAGCCCCGAAATCAACAAAACACCAACGCCGCCGAAGGCGACAAACCGGCCAAGTTCCGGAAGGAGGCCGTAGCTCAACAATATAGATGTCGCGAAAAACAATGCGGTGCCCAAGGCGATCTGCATTGCCGGCCGTCGATGGGAGATCGCGTCTATATGCGTATATGTCAGCGCACCAAATAGAAACTCTATGTAGAAAGGGCTGAACAAGACCCCGTTGCCGACAGCTGTGCCAGTGAAAAACTGAGCAAGGGCAATGGCAACGATTACCGCCAGCACCATCGGCAGACGACGCGCCAAACCAAACCAAATCGCGACTGAAGTCACGCCGTAAAACAGCATCTCATGGACAAGCGTCCAGCCTACAGGCAGCACAGGGCTATCCTGCGGAACAAAGAAAAGAGAGCTAGCAATTCTTTCGAGGTTGCCGAGCGTATCTGGACCGAACTTTCCAAGATTGAAGCCGGGATCGAGCAGATAAGCAATCATAACTGCCGCGGTAAAAAACCAGTACGGGGGCACTATCCGGACTAGCCTATCGATGAAAAATCTACGGGCTCCACCACGGTCAAGCTCCGAGGCGATCATCGTCATGATGAAACCGCTGATGACGAAGAATATGTCCACACCGGCATAGAGATGGCTGAAGGGCAAGGACCACCAAGGCCAAACTCCGGGATATTGTTCGGGGTGCCAATAGGTGTAAGTCAGATTCTTGATCGTCAGTGAGGAATGCCAAGCCACCACCGATAACGCGGCTATGGCGCGCAACGCCTGAACCGACGAAAATTCCCGTTGAGCGACCACCGTCCCTCCCCTCGTTTCCACGACACCGCGCAGGATACCCCTATTTGCCAAGGGGGAGTCTCAGCTAGCCCGCCTTCTGCCGCTCATTTTGACGGTTGCGTCCCCGAACACCAGCGAATGGTGGGGCGCCCTAGGGATCGTTACGGTACTGAAAAAGTAGAAAAATGGCGGGAGTGACGGGACTCGAACCCGCGGCCTCCGGCGTGACAGGCCGGCGCTCTAACCAACTGAGCTACACCCCCGACGGGGGCGGAAATGCCGCCCGGAGAGTGGGCGGTTCGTACGGCAAGGTCCGGGCCCTGTCAAGGAAGGTTTGGAAGCGAAATTCGCATCACCCGCCGCGACAAGCTGAAGCCCGGTGTGTGCGGGGCTGGTGGGCCGTTCAGAACAAAATTGGGCATTGTGACGGCTCGCCGAGCCGTAGCTCGCGGCAGCCTTCTCTCATTTCGCGAGCGAAGGCTGGTAGGCGGTGACGGACTCGAACCGCCGACATCCTCGGTGTAAACGAGGCGCTCTACCAACTGAGCTAACCGCCCTTTGCATCCCTCGGGGAAAGCAAAGCCGGCCACTCCTAACGGATGGCCGATGCAGTTGCAATATAGGGCCAAAGCCCTGATCTTGGGTTGTCCGTTTCCAACCCAAGCGTCTCCGGTGTTTCGTGACCCGCGCACTTGCGCCCTTCTTCTCCCTTCTGCTCGCCACGTCGATCCTGCTCATCGGCAACGGGCTGCAGGGCACGCTGGTGCCGCTGCGCGCGGGCATAGAGCATTTCGCGACGACGACCATCGGCGGCATCGGCAGCGTCTATTTCGCGGGCTTCCTCGCCGGCTGCGTGCTTGGGCCGCATATCGTCCGGCGCGCCGGGCATATCCGCAGCTTCGCGGCGCTGGCGGGCATCGCCTCGGTCGTGCCGCTGCTGCATGTCCTCCTCATCTATCCGGTCGCATGGGCGGGTTTGCGCGCCGTGACGGGCTTTTGCTTTGCCGGGCTCTACATGGTCATCGAGAGCTGGCTCAACGAGCGCGCGACCAACGAGACGCGCGGGCGGCTGTTTGCGGTCTATCTGGTCGTCAACCTGTCCTCGCTGACGCTCGGACAGTTCATGCTCAACACCGCGAGCCCCGCGGGGTTCACTCTCTTTGCCATCTGCTCGATCATGACATCGCTGGCGCTGGTGCCGATTTCGCTGACGACGTCGGTGCAGCCGGCGCCGATCAGCACGACCAGCGTCAACGTACTGCGCATTTACCGGCTGTCTCCGGTCGGCATGATGGGCAGCTTCGTCGTCGGCATCACCAACGCGCCGTTCTGGACATTGGGGCCGGTCTTCGCACAGAAGAGCGGCCTCGATACCTGGGGCGTCTCGCTTTTCATGATGGCGGCGATTTTCGGCGGCGCGCTGGCGCAATGGCCGATAGGGCGCCTCTCGGACCGCATGGACCGGCGGCGGGTCATTCTCGGCGTCAGCCTCGGCGCGGCGGCCGGCGAGATCGGGCTGATCGCGGCATACGGCGTGGGGATCGAGAAGCTGTTGCTGGCGGCCGGGTTTCTTTTCGGCGTCTTCGCCCTTTCGCTCTATTCGGTTTGTGTCGCGCATACGAACGATCGCGCGGCGAATGAAAGCTTTGTCAGCGTCTCGGGCGGGCTGCTGCTCATCT
This sequence comes from Parvibaculum sp., assembly GCA_036384055.1. Taxonomy (GTDB): domain Bacteria; phylum Pseudomonadota; class Alphaproteobacteria; order Parvibaculales; family Parvibaculaceae; genus Parvibaculum. The sequence continues at coordinate 3,874 of DASVNC010000289.1, read as the reverse complement.
ACGCCATCGGCGCAATCGTCGGCCCTTCGGCCGCCGCCATCGGCACGAGCACTTTCAGCATGGCCTTCATCTTCATGTTCGGGGCGGCGGTGCATGTCGCTTTCGCGGTTTTCACGGCGCTGCGGATCGTCTCTTCGCCGGCGCTCGCCGACGACCAACGCACCAGCTTCGTCGCCGTGCCGTTCCCGCCGACAGACCCGACCCCGCCCGAACTCGACCCGCGGGCCAATGCCGACGGCGCGCCGGAAAGCGGCGGCGCTGCATCCGCCAGCGTCTCGTAACCCGTTCGGCCAAGTAAAAAGCCGGCCGCCCTTTCGGGTCCGGCCGGCCTTGAAACTGGTGATGCCGCTCGGGCGATAGCGCCTAGCTGTTGACCGCGTCCTTGAGGCCCTTGCCGGCCTTGAACTTCGGCTGCTTCGACGCCGGGATCTTGATCGTCTCGCCCGTGCGCGGGTTACGGCCTTCGGTCGCCGCACGGTTCGACACCGTGAAGGTGCCGAAACCCACGAGCCGGACCTCGTCGCCCTTCTTCAGCGAATCGGTGATCGTGTCGAACACATAGTCGACGGCTTTCGTCGCATCGGCCCTGGAGAGACCGGTCCGGTCCGCCACTTCTGCAATGAGATCGTTCTTATTCACGTGTCAGGCCCCTTTGGATGCGATTGCGGGACTATTCCCCGGAACCGTTACGGACTTTACCTGCCGCCGGAGAACAGGGTCAAAGTAAAAACAGCGGAAATCTGCGATTATTTGGCTCTTCGGACAGGCAAACGGGGGCGTTTCCGCCCCCGTTTCCGTTCATTTCGGGTCTGAGCCCCGTTCGTCTTAAATCGGCACGGGTCTCAGTGCGCGACCTGGCTCTCGGCCGCCGTGCCCCGCTGCCGCTCCGCGGCCTGCTGGGCGACATAGGCAGCCTCGTCCCATTCGATGGGCTCTGGCATGCGGACAAGGGCATTCCTCAGCACCTCGTCCACCGTCGAGACCGGAACGATCTCCATCCCGTTCTTCACATTGTCGGGGATGTCGGCCAGATCCTTGGCGTTGTCCTGCGGGATCATCACTTTCTTGATGCCGCCGCGGAGCGCCGCCAGGAGCTTCTCCTTCAAGCCGCCAATCGGAAGCACGCGACCGCGCAGCGTGATCTCGCCCGTCATCGCGATGTCCTTGCGGACCGGGATGCCCGTCATCAGCGAGACGATCGCCGTCGCCATGCCGACGCCGGCCGAAGGACCGTCCTTCGGTGTGGCGCCTTCCGGCACGTGGACGTGAACGTCCTTGCGCTCGAAGACCGGCGGCTCGATGCCGAAGTGGGTCGCGCGCGAGCGCACATAGGAATTCGCCGCCGAGATCGACTCCTTCATCACGTCTTTCAGGTTGCCCGTGACCGTCATGCGGCCCTTGCCGGGCATCATGACGCCTTCAATCGTCAGCAACTCGCCGCCGACTTCCGTCCAGGCAAGACCGGTGACGACACCGACCTGATCCTCGCCCTCGGCTTCGCCGAAGCGATACTTCGGAACGCCGGCATAGGTTTCGATGTTGGCCATCGTCACCGCCACCGACTTCTTGTCCGAAGTCAGGATCTCCTTGACCGCCTTGCGGGCGAGATTGTTCAGCTCGCGCTCAAGGCTGCGGACGCCGGCTTCGCGCGTGTAGACGCGAATGAGCTGCCGCAAGGCCGCCTCGTCGATCGACCATTCGTTGCTCCGCAGGCCGTGGCCTTCCAGCGCCTTCGAGATCAAGTGACGGCGGGCGATTTCCACCTTCTCATCCTCGGTGTAGCCGGCAAGACGGATGATCTCCATCCGATCCATCAGCGGGCCGGGGATGTTCAGCGTATTCGCCGTGGTCACGAACATCACGTCCGAGAGATCGTAATCGACCTCCAGGTAATGGTCCGCGAAGGCGTTGTTCTGCTCGGGGTCGAGAACCTCCAGCAGCGCCGAAGACGGATCGCCACGGAAGTCCGCACCCATCTTGTCGATCTCGTCGAGCAGGAAGAGCGGGTTCGTGTGCTTCACCTTCTTCATCGACTGAATGACCTTGCCGGGCATCGAGCCGATATAGGTGCGCCGGTGGCCGCGGATTTCGGCCTCGTCGCGCACACCGCCGAGCGACATGCGCACGAAGTCACGACCCGTCGCCTTGGCAATCGACTTGCCGAGCGAGGTCTTGCCGACGCCGGGCGGGCCGACGAGGCAGAGGATCGGCCCCTTGAGCTTGTTCGCGCGGCTCTGGACGGCGAGATACTCGACGATCCGCTCCTTGACCTTGTCCAGGCCGAAGTGATCGGCGTCGAGGATCTCCTGCGCGCTGCGCAGATCCTTCTTCACGCGGCTCTTCTTGTTCCACGGAACAGACAGCAGCCAGTCGAGATAATTCCGCACGACCGTCGCTTCGGCCGACATCGGACTCATCTGCTTCAGCTTCTTCAGTTCCGCGACGGCTTTCTCGCGCGCATCTTTTGACAGCTTCGTCTTCTGGATGCGGTCGTCGAGTTCGCGCAGATCGTCCTTGCCGTCCTCGCCGTCGCCGAGCTCCTTCTGAATGGCCTTGAGCTGCTCGTTCAGATAGTACTCGCGCTGCGTCTTCTCCATCTGGCGCTTCACGCGGCCCCGGATGCGCTTCTCGACCTGCAGCACGCTGATCTCGCCTTCCATCAGCGAATAGACGCGCTCCAGCCGGTCGGCAACCGACGGCAGCTCCAGAAGCTCCTGCTTTTCGGCTATCTTGATGTTGATGTGGCTGGCAATGGTGTCGGCCAGCTTCGCGGGCTCATCGATCTGGGTGACCGATCCGAGAACCTCGGGCGGCACCTTCTTGTTGAGCTTCACGTATCCTTCGAACTGCGACACGACCGAACGCGACAGCGCTTCGAGCTGATCGGCCGGCACTTCGGGTTCCGCGATCGCTTCCACGGTCGCTTCGAAGAACTGGTCGTTGCCCGTATAGGCTTCGACGCGCGCGCGCTTCACGCCTTCGACCAGCACCTTGACGGTGCCGTCCGGAAGCTTCAGCAACTGCAGCACGGTGCCGATGGTGCCGACATCGTAGATGTCGCCCACGTTCGGATTGTCGTCAGCGGCGTTCTTCTGGGCGACGAGCAGAATCTGCTTGTCGTCCTGCATGACATTCTCAAGCGCACGCACCGACTTCTCGCGCCCCACGAAGAGCGGAACGATCATGTGCGGGAAGACCACGATGTCGCGGAGCGGCAGAACCGGCAAGACGAGCTTGCCGCCCTGCCCCGATCCTTCGCCTGCGGGAGATGTCTTCTCGTTTTTATCGGTCATTCTCGGGTACCTTTTCACTAGACGCCCACAGCGACACTCGATCCCGATCCTAGCATTCGAAACTGAATGAATGCTGATGACGGGCCTGCCGAACCAGACTATCCGGATTCGGTATCTGAAATCCGAATCCCGAAGTCACTGATTCAGGCGCTGTTGGAGCGCGGCCGGAATTAGCCTTGGTTAAAAGGAAAATGGTCTTGAAAGCGCTCGCTTTCAAGACCATCCCATTTGGATAGGCCGGGCGGGGTGAACGAGCCGTTTTCCGGCTCGCCCATACGGCTCCGGCGACCGGGTCTCAGGCGCTGGTGCCGGTGTCGCCCTTGCGTTCGGCGTAGATATAGAGCGGCCGGGCCTTGCCCTCGACCACTTCGGCGCTGATGACGACCTCCTCGACTCCTTCCAGCGTCGGCAGCTCGAACATCGTATCGAGCAGAATCGCTTCCATGATGGAGCGAAGTCCGCGGGCGCCCGTCTTGCGCTCGATCGCTTTCTTGGCGATCGAATGCAGCGCGTCCGAGGAGAAGGTGAGCTTCACATTCTCCATCTCGAACAGACGCTCATACTGCTTCACCAGCGCGTTC